>JAPLKQ010000209.1 GCA_026387995.1 Bacillota bacterium | reverse complement strand
GAATTTTAAAAAGTCGGAATCGAGTAAATGTGAGATGTATGCAGTGTAACACGTTGATTTTTCTCCAACTGTTTTTGCAGAAAAATTAAACAATTCAATTGCCGATTCAGTAATAAAGGGATCTTCGAATTCAAGAAGAAGGGGGAGTTTTCCAATTTCGGGACTGCGGGTTTTATCATCTTTATAATAATAGTAACTGGCGGCGTTCGTCTTTGTGGCGTTTGTTAATAAAAGGGATGTTCCTTTTTTAAAATCTAACTTAATGTCTGGGTTACTTGGGGAAAATCCATATTCGGTAGTCGGAATTTCTGAGTAATAAGAATTTACAAAGATTTGTCCATTTTTCCGATAGTCGGAGGATTCCGTATGTTGAAAAGCAAGATTTCCCTCTCCGGAAAGGATTGTCGATGTTTCGTTAATCAAATAATCTGAGCTGTTAAGGTTTTTTCCTGAAAAAGTCCCATTCAAATAGAAAAACGGCGACGATATCGTTGTTGTGTCATAAGATTCGTTAACCGTATAAAAGTAATAATTATCCGAAAGGTGTTCTGCGTATTCCATGCAATCGGACGAAAGTGTTTTTGAACGAGCATCTTTATATTCTTCAACCGATTTTTCCTGAAGTTCTGGTGTGTACAAGCCGATATCCTCTGAGACATTATATGAAGACGAACTCTCTGAGCAACCGGCAAGGATTGTAATGGCAGAAAGGCATAGTACTACGGCGGTGATTTGTTTCATGTTTTTATCCTTTTCCTGAGTACATTATTGAGGCGTTTTGGCTTTTCAAAGGCAAAAAAAAGAATGTTCCATTAAATGGTATATGCAATGTTAAGAAAAGTCAACACGAGATGTTGATTATAACATTATATTATTAGCTTTCTGCTCAATCAAATTCTTATTCTTTAAGTAATTTGTCTTTGAGTGTTTTCAGTTGCTTCACGGTCAGCCCTGCTTTAAGGAGATACTTACGTGCTGTGCCGTATTCTTTATTGAACATCTTGATGAAATTAAGCAGGTATTCTTTCTTGGAAAAGCCCATGCTGGAAGGGAAACTCGGATGCTGGGCTTGGACTAAGGGAATCCGTTCGTTAATGAATTGCTCTGAGACGACATAATCTTCTAAAATATCTTTTCGGTCGACGCCGACGAAGTCAAATAAAAGGAACGTCACGATGCCGGTGCGGTCTTTGCCCGCTGAGCAGTTATAGAAGACGCCGCCTTCGGCGTTGATCATCGCCAGCGTGATGTCTTTAAAGGTTTCAAAGTGCGAGAGCATGCTCATATAGGTGATGGACGGGTCTTCACCTTTAAGCGTGTGGGCCAGGCTGCCTTCGGTAATCGGGAAAGAAAAGAAATGAAACCGCGGGTCGCCCTGAAAGACGGAAGGATACCGCGTGGATATTTCTTCGGTCCTAAAATCAAGGATGGTCGTGATCTTCATCTGGAGGAACTCCGCTTTGCCGGCCTCAGTTAAATATAACGGGGCGTCGCTCCGGATAAACCGTCCGTATTGTGTAGTCTTGCCATCTTTCGTGGCGTAGCCCCCTAAATCACGGGTATTCAGCATCAGGTCTAATAGATATCTTTTCATTACTTTCTCCGTTACTTCTTTAGGCTATGACGAATGGCTTCGATTTTAGAAAACGCCTTC
>JAPLKQ010000116.1:11175-12059 GCA_026387995.1 Bacillota bacterium | reverse complement strand
AAAGCTCCTAGCAATAGGAGTTTTCTTTTTGCTTAGACATTTATTACGCCGCTATTTTGAGTAATCCAGGAAGAGACAAATCGAATTCAATTTGCCGCCCATTATATAACCACAAAGCCTAAAGATTTCAATTGACAAAGGGAGGCTGATTTACTATCATTTAGAAGCGAACAAAAATCCCACAGTGTTCGTTTCGGGGCTGTAGCTCATCTGGGAGAGCGCCTCCATGGCATGGAGGAGGTAGCGGGTTCGATCCCCGTCAGCTCCACCAATTCGAAAATAAACTCGATAGCGATTATCGAGTTTTTATTTTGTTATAATGTCCATGAGGCGAAGTCATGACGAAAACCAGAAAGACACGTCCGTTAAGCAAATATTTCTATTTAGGTGGCTTTGTCTTCGTGACCGCCGTTATTTTTGTTTTCTCACTCACGAATGGCGCAGATTCTTCGACGCAGAGCAACTTTTTTCGCGATATCGTCGTCAATGCTTTGAACTTTTTTGGCGTTTCGCTGACCCTTGACCAAGTCGAGGTGGTCGGTTTGCTGATCCGAAAATTGATAGGCCACTTGGGCATTTTTGCCGTCGATGGCTTCTTTGGCTATTTCACTTTTTATCGATTCTTAAAGACGAATAAGAATGCATTGTACTCGCTTATCTATTCTTTAGTAGCGATGTTCATCATTGCTTTTATCTCCGAAGGCATGCAGTTCCTCGTCCCTGACCGAGGACCGGCGCTCGTGGATGTCGGCATTGATTTTTCCGGTGCCGTGCTCGTTATTTTCATTCTCTTCTTCATCAAAAATCGGCTAATAAAAAAAGAGAGCACCCTTTAAGGTTTGCTCTCTATATTCTTTAGAACTTTACTTTTTCCATAACAGCAT
>JAPLKQ010000116.1:0-11164 GCA_026387995.1 Bacillota bacterium | reverse complement strand
CGTTTTTCGTCGACTTTCAATACCTGACGGTCATAGGTCAGAAATCCGTTGGTTTCGTCCTCTACGTCGGATAATTGTGTATATATAGCAGCGCATAATCCCGTTTTAATCGCGGGAATGACCTCTTCTTCATAAAGTCGTACGACCGCGTTCTCAAAATCTTTTTGGACAGGAAATTTGCGATATCCATATTCTTTAACAGGATTAAAGATGTGGTCTTTGATTTGATGCGAGTAACCGCCGAATTCACTGCAGATGACCGGACGTTTCAGCTTGTCAGGAAGAAATTTGAGTTTCCGGAAATAGGTGTGTATCGAGTCGACGTCGCCTCCGCCTTGGTCGAACCAGCCGGACGCATGATCGACGAGGCGTGTTGGATCTTCCTTTTTGACGGCGGCAGCAATCTCTTTTCATTAAAGATGACCCACATGACGATGCAGGGGTAGTGGCCTAATAGTTTGATTGTTGACCAGGTTTCATCGATGAAATCTTTGCGGTTCGTTTCTTTTTGCCTGCCAAAAAGGCTATAAGCCGAATCGCTGAGTTTGGTGAAACCGAGAGTGGGGCGAATAGTCATGTTCATAAAGGAATATCGGCCGCCGGAAGGCATATCCTGCCAGACGAGCATGCCTAATTTATCGCATTGGTAATAGAAACGGCGGTCTTCGACTTTAATATGTTTTCTTAAGGTATTGAAACCCAGTTTTTTCATTGTCAAAATAT
This sequence comes from Bacillota bacterium, assembly GCA_026387995.1. GTDB lineage: Bacteria > Bacillota_I > Bacilli_A > RFN20 > CAG-826 > CALMWE01. The sequence continues at coordinate 10,441 of JAPLKQ010000116.1, read as the reverse complement.
CGTTCACGATGGCTTCTTCGCTCGGAGCGCTGTAATTGCCGTCGCTGTAGTAGCCTTGGTCAAGCACGCCGTTCATGAAATAGGGCTTATCATTGAGCGTTAAGCAGGGTCCATAGGCCGATTGACCGATACCGACCTTACGCATCGCAAAATAACTGATAACTTTATCGGTCGGCGTCGTAATCTCGACATCGTAGAGATTCGGGTGTTCAGGCGACCAGTGTTTGGGGTGGGGGATTGCCAACTCGACGTGGGAAGACACAAATTTCATCTGGGCGACGGTTTCCTCGCCGTCCTTGACTGTTATTTCCCCGTGAGGGTCTGGGGTCTTGATTTCAAAAGAAACGGTCTTGGAATCGATATTTGGAGTGATTTTGAGGTCTTCGATAAAAAGGGCATTCATGCTCTCGATCCAAACGCTTTGCCAGATGCCTGAGCACGGGGTATACCACATGCCGCCGCGTTTAATCTTTTGTTTGCCGGTGGCGGCGCCGTCGTTCTCGGTGTCGTCCTTGACGACGACGACCAGTTCATTGTCGGCATCTAATAAGCGATTGCTGATATCGAAAGAGAAAGGCAAGTAGCCGCCTTTATGGAAAAAGATTTTGCGGTGGTTTAAATAAACGGTACATTCGTAATCGACGGCCTCGAAGTGGAGGAGGGTAATGTCTTTGACAAAACCTTCAGGCAGCGTGAACGTCCGGCGATAGATGAGGAATTCATGTTTTTTGAGCGGTTTCATGACACCGGAAAGCAGCGACTCTATCGGAAAGGGGACAAGAATTTTGCCCGTCATCGCCACATTGTCGTGTGGGGCATTGCTAATGGCAAAATCCCAAACGCCGTTCAGGTTAAAAAAGGACGCCCTTTGTAGATAAGGGCGTGGATATTCACCGTGGACATTTTTAAAGTCAATGGCTTCGCTTTCTTTACTCTTTAACTGGTTCATGCCTGTCCTCTTCTTTTTTCTCTAACTTATGTAAAAAGAAAACCGGGATAATCATCAAAAGCAAAACCAAAGCGCTGGTCAGGAAGACCCAGGGCGTGGGAACTGGCGTCGTTTCGCCGAGTTCAACGAAGGTAAATGTATTTTGGATGATGCGCGCGCCGACCCAGGGGCCGATCGTCATTGGGAGTAAAACCGTGGCGAGGACACGGATGCCTTGGAAGACGCCGACGCTTGTTTTCGGCGTTTCATCACGGTAAAGCATACCGATATGAGTGGCCACCATGAAATTGCCTGAGAACATCAGCACAACGCCGATAATGATCATCGTTAAATTGGCGGAAGCCCCGTTAAATAAAGGTAACGCCAATATGAACAAGCCGACAAAGAAGACAAGAATCGCCGGCGCCAAGAGATGTTTGGTGCCAAAACGGTCCAAAGCGTGTCCATAAAGGATGGAAACGACGCTGGCAACCAAGAGGGCGATGCCCGAAATGAAGACAATCATATGATTCGAGATGAGTAAGCTGGAATCATAATGCAAGTAAATAAATAAGTAGGGGAGCGATATTTCCGTCGCCAAGCAGAAAAGAAAGAAGGTGATGAGAATGAGGTAAAGCTTGGCGTGTTTTTTAATGGTTTTAATTCTAAAGCCAGAAATAAGGTTCCGCCAATATCCATCGGTGTTTTTAGCAAGTTTCTTCGAATCTTCGAGCAAAAAGAAGCCGAGCACGCCGGCCACCAAAGTGCCGAACCCAAGGGCGATATAGACGAGTTGCCAACGGAGGAAACTGCCGCCGTCGACAAAGAAAGAACTGGTAAAGACGAAAATGAGGGCAAGGACGGGGGCGATTGCGAGGACGCCTTCGATGATGCCGCCGTTTTCTTTCGTTGAAATATCGGTAATCCAAGCATTGAATCCGGCTTCGTTGGCGCTGGCCCCGAAGAAGGTCATGAGGCAGTCAGCGATGATGACGATTAAAGCGGTGGTTGACGCGGCACTCACGGTGCCGAACAAACGGCCGCAGTTTTCGACGTTAATGAGGGCAAAACTCATGATGGAAAGACCCCAAACGATATAACCGACGGAAATCAATGTTTTGCGTTTGCCGATTTTGTCGGATAAAGCGCCGATCAGCAAAGTAGTCAAGGTACCGGTAATCGCGCTGGCACCGATCATCCAAGCGATGACTTCAATCGCGTTGACGGTCGTTTCTTCATGGAGTATTTCGTAAACGAATACGCTGAAGAATTCATTTTCGACGACCCAGGCGACTTGGCCGATCGCGGCGAAGATGATGATGGCTAGCCAAAGTTTTATGGCGTGTGCTTTTTTCATAACGTCATTCCCTCAATTCACTTAGTAATTATTATAAACTTAATATTATTTTAGAAAAGTCCAAAACTGAAAAAGTCCCCGTTTGTCCTAAATATGGAAGAATATGCTATATTTATCAGGAGGTCATTCACTATGAAAAAAATCATTATTGCCGGTGGCTGTTTCTGGGGCGTAGAAGCCTATTATAAAAAACTCAAAGGGGTGCTCGACACCAGCGTCGGTTACGCCAATGGAAATATCCCCAATCCGTCTTACGAAGACTTGAAGCATCATCTTGCCACGCACAGCGAAGCGGTGGAAATCACCTATGACGAAAAAGTCATCACTTTGACTCAACTTTTAGACCACATGTTCCGTTTCATCGACCCGACCAGCGTCAACCGCCAAGGCAACGACATCGGTCTGCAGTATCGCACGGGAGTCTATTATAAAGATGAAGAAGACAAAAAGACGATAGAAGCCTTTATCGCCAAGCAACAAAAATACTATAGCGACCCGATTGCCGTCGAGATTGCCAAAGAAGCGAATTATTATCTTGCGGAAGACTATCACCAAGATTACCTTGAAAAGAATCCGCAGGGTTATTGCCACATTAATTTTGCGCATATCAAACGAGGCGAGCAAAAATGACGAAAACGGAAAAATACGAGACGCTCGTTGATGAACTCGGCGCGTTACTTGCCGAAACCGACGATTTGACGGCGAATTTGGCCAATGCGAGCGCCCTGATCGCGTCCCGTTTCCATGCTTTTTCTTGGGTCGGCTTTTATTTACGGAAAAAAGAGGAACTTATCTTAGGCCCGTTCCAAGGTCTTCCCGCCTGTGTTTCCATTCCTTTGGGCCGTGGCGTTTGCGGAACCTCGGCGAGCAGAAAAGAGACGTTGATCGTTCCCGATGTCCATCTTTTCCCCGGTCATATCGCCTGTGACGCCACCTCGCGCAGCGAAATCGTCGTCCCGCTCATCCATGACGGCTTTGTCGTCGGCGTGCTTGACGTGGACAGCCACGACATCGCCCGCTTCGACGCCGTCGATCAGATCTATCTTGAAAAAATCGCTGCCATCCTTGTCAAAAAAGCCTTTTAAGGTTAACTTTCAACCCTTTTTGATATTAAAAAAGTCTTTGATTTATGGTATAGTTCCTTTGGAAACCACCCCATGAAAAACACAAACCGATTTTTCTCTTTATTCCTCTTAATGCCAGTCGTTTTCGCTTTGGAGAGTTGCCAAGGCAAAAACACTCTCATTTATGATACGACGCGGATTGATTCCGTGACGATGAAATACTATCTAAGCTCGCAACTGCAGGGGACTGCGGTCATCACGGACCCGACCGAACTAGCGACCCTCATTACCCGTTACGAGAATGTCGCCGTATGGACCATCCCGGGCAACAAGGATGACCCCAATCTCAATATTAACTATGCGCATGGGTATATAAAACAATATGCCATCGATATTCATTTAGCGGCCAAAGGCGCCTTTCAAACGGAGTCGACGTATTGGATGGAGTTCGGTTATAACCCCACCGCGCTTAAGTACCGTTTCGTGACTTTCTCCGGCTATGAGTACCGCTATACCGATGATTATGCGGAAAGCGAAAGACTTTTTTTAGACGATGTCTACGGCGCTTACGCCCCAACGCCATGAAAGCGGAAAAAGGTTTCAAAATATTTTAAAAATAATAGACGGAGTTTCCGCCTATTTTTGTTATAATAGCAAAGGTTTGTCTATCAGCCAATCAAGGGAGAACCAAAATGCGAACTTTTATTCTTTTGACCGCGGTGCCCGGCGCCGGAAAATCGACGTGGGCCGCCCGTTACGCTAAAGAACATGATCACGTGTATATCGTCAATAGCGATGAAGTCCGAAAAGAAGTCGCTGGTTCCTATCGCAATTTCTCAATGCAGGACAAAGTTTGGGCAACCTTCCGTGAGCGGATCCATGACTTTGCCAAAAAAGACAAGAACGCCATCGTTATTGCCGACGGCGTCAACGATACGAACCAAATCCGCCTCTTTTACCGTCAAGAAACACCTGAGTTCGAGCGTCATGTCATGGTCTACATCATAAAGCCCCTCGACGTCCTCCAAAGACAAAACAAGGAACGCGACCTCGAGAAGCAGGTTCCGCCCGAAGTAGTGGAGTCGTTCTACAAGCGTATCGAAGAACCGTCCAGCGAAGTCAAGCATGCTTACGACGAATGCTTCGTAATCTCTTAGATTAATATTGAAAAACGCCATCATTCCTTATGAAAAGAACGAGCCCGTGCCAACGGGCTTTTCTTATCCATGGAAAAAGCCATAGAAGAAGACCCTTAAATTGTGTATGATAGGAGTGACGTTTTACGAGAAAGGCCAGCAAGGAATCATGAACAAAAATCTGCTTGTTACGCTTGTTCTTTTTGCGGCCGGGGCTTCCGGCTGCGTTTTTAATGTCAACTCCTCGAGCAGCGTGAGTGAAAACTCGTCCAGCACCAGCGTGAGTTCCCTATTCGATTCCTCCTCGGAAATCGCGTCGTCTTCGGCGACTTCTATATCCTCTAGCGAAAGCTCGTCATCGGCCGCCTCGACCTCCGAGGATGATACGATGGCGCTTGTCTCTTCGCAGGATTACTATGATTTTTTTAATCCCACCACGGTCCTTCAATTTACCTTGACAGCCCCTTATACCAGTCTCAAAGGCCTCCAAGATGCTTATGAATCCCCGATCGAAGCGGATAATGATAACTATTTCCGCGCCAACTTGGTTATCGATATGACCCCGGATGGCGGCGCTTTGAAAGAATATACGTTAAACGACGTCGGCATCCGTATGAAAGGCAATACTTCCCGTCGGTCATTCATGGACGATAATGGTTCGCTTTCTGCCCTCATCCACTATAAAATCTCATTCACTGAATTTGTCAGCAAACGGACTTTTCTCGGCATGACCAAAATCGATATCAAGTGGAACAAGAACCTTGACGGAACGCAAATCCGGCAAACGAATGCCTACAAAATGTTCGCTGCCATGGATGTTTTATCGCCTCAAACGACCCTGGCTCCCCTCACGATGAACATCACCGGGCTGCCCGGCGGCGGTTCCTCAACGAACAAACTGGGACTCTACGAAGTCATCGAATGTATCGATAAAGTCTTTATCCAACGGCGTTTCAATCTTGCGGATGCCGGCGGCAACCTCTATAAATGCGGCTGGGGCGCGCCTTTGAATTCGGGCGACTGGTCGGGCGCCTCGCTTTCCACTTGGAACTCAATCAACATCAACGGAACAACCTATACCCGTAAAGAAAACGGCCTGATCGGTATCGAAGATTTAGAAATCGGATATCACCCCGCCTATGATCTTAAAACCAATGATAGCGCCCCGGATTATTCCGATATCGCCAACTTAATTGGCTTTTTAAGCAGCACGACCAGTTATAGTAACGCCAGCAAACTGGCGCAACTCGCGGCTTTAGTCGACATCCCGAGCTTCCTCCGCCTCGAAGCGGTGGCCTATCTCTTAGGAAATCCCGATGATTGCCGAAACAACTACAATAACTACTACCTCTATTTCGCCAAGACCACGCATCTTGCCTATTTCATCCCGTACGACTGGGACCGTTGCCTCGGCGTCACCAAAGATTGGGACCCGAGCGGGAATGGGATGGTGGATATCAATCCGTTCGCCAACACGATTGCGGCCAATGGCAACGTGACAGTCAACCCACTCTATAAATTCACCGTCATCAACGGCGGCAGCGCTGCCTATCAACGCCAGTTTGCCGACAACATTCGGGCCTATATGGCTTCCGATTGGTTCTCGCTGGCGCCGTTTACCGCAATGTATACAATCTATCATGATCATTATGCCGATGACGTGGCGACTTTCCCTACGGATCTCCCGTTTGCGGATTGGACCTTGGGGAACGATGCCGGGGAGAATATCACCACCAGCAACTACCTGAGTAGCAAGAAAACTTCGACCAACAATTATCTGAATGCCAAGTTCCCTCTATGAGACATTTGCATTAATTGCCAATATCGTTTATGATAGCGTCAATGAAAACCGAATAACTGGACAGGCTTTATTAAGAGGCCGGGCTTAGCGCAACAGGAACCTTAACCTGTGGGACTCCATATGTTTCACGGGTTTTTATTAGGAAGGGTCAACCCACATGAACGCCGATACAGACACTAGACTCGCCAAGAAAGTATCCGCCGTTGGATTCGTGTCCAACCTCTTTTTAGCCGCGAGCAAGCTCAGCGTTGGCATAATCGCCAATTCTCAGGCCTTGATTTCCGACTCCATCAACTCGATTGGCGACGTCCTTTCGACATTTGTCGTCTATCTGGGGGTCCGCGCCTCCAAGAAAGCCGCCGACGCCGACCACCAATTCGGGCATGAACGCCTTGACTCGGTCGCCGCCATCATCCTGTCGATGTTTTTCCTCGCGACTGCGGCCTTCATCGGTTATGAAGGCGTCGCTAAAATCCTGGCCGGAGTTTCCGGCACGTTAGAACCGCCCGGCACGCTCGCTTGGGTCGTCGCACTCATCGCCATTGCCCTAAAAGAATTCCTCTATTGGTACACGATGTTCGCCGCCAAAAAGCTCAATAGCACGGCCTTGAAAGCCGCCGCTTGGGACCATCAGTCCGACGTGATTTCCGCGTCCGGCGCATTCGTCGGCATTTTAGGCGCGCGCTTATTCAATTTGCCGTTACTCGACCCAATTTTGAGCATCCTCATCTGTGGGCTCATCGTCGTTACCGCCATCCGAATCTTTAAGGAAGCGACCGAGCAATTGGTCGACAAGTCCTGCGACCCGGAAACCGAGCAAGCCATCAAAGACAGCATCGTCGTGGTGGAAGGCGTTAAACGCATCGACATCCTCAGAACCCGTCAATTCGGGGCCCGCATCTATGTGGACCTGGAAATCTCCGTCGACAACCGGATGTCGCTGAAGAACTCGCATTTCATCGCCGAAGTGGTGCATGAAAAAATCGAAAAAGAATTCCCGCTCGTGAAACACATCATGATCCACGTTAATCCTTATAGCGAAAAAGAATAATATAATGTATATTATCTCTTGTGCGGTCGTGGCGAAATTGGTAGACGCGCTAGATTCAGGGTCTAGTACTTAACAGGTATGCGGGTTCAACTCCCACCGACCGCACCATAAAAAGTAAAAAATGAAAGGCTTTTTCCCAGTCTAGGGAAGAGCCTTTTTTCTTTAAAAAATATCCAAGTGAGTCGTTTGACTTTACGATTTTTTCTATGGTAGCATTGTTAAGTATCGTAGTCATCGTGATCTTCAGTTCATAAAGAACTGATAATTGTCTCAAAAAGGAAAAAGAAAATGAAACCAAAACAACTGAAAAAAGACCTTTATTGGTGTGGCATCCAAGACCCCAACCTCCGTATCTTCGACATCATCATGATGACGGAGTTCGGCACGACCTATAACTCTTATATCATCAAGGGCAGCGAGAAAACCGCCTTGGTGGAGACCGCTAAAATCGGCTTCTTGACTGACTTTTTGAAGAATGTTACCGATATCGTCGATGTGCAGCGGATTCATTACCTCATCGTCAACCATACCGAACCGGACCACTCCGGCAGCATAAAAAGGCTTTTGGAAATCAACCCAAACCTCATCATTGTCGGCTCGATGGGGGCGATTGGCTTTTTGAAGCATATGCTACTACTTAGTCGAGGACCATGTCTTATTTACCTGCGACTCTTTCGGCGCCCATTACAGCCATCCGGGAATACTCCGGAGCAACGTCGAAGATGTCGACGGCTACATGCGCGCTGCCAAGTATTATTTTGACAACATCATCGGACCCTTCAAGCAGCCCTACATGGTCAATGCCCTCAACCGTATTAAAGATTTGAAAATCGATATGATTTGCACGGGTCATGGGCCGGTATTAGACATCCAAATCCCTGAATTCATCGAGATTTACCGGAAGTGGTGCATGGTACCTAACCCGAATAAGAAAAAGACCGTCATCATGCCATATGTCAGTGCCTATGGCTATACCAAGATGCTTGCCGATAAAATCGCCCAAGGCGTCCGCGAAAGCGGTGACGTCGCCATCAAGATGTTCGACATGGTCGGCAGCGATAAAAAACAAGTCATGACCGAAATCGGCTTTGCCGATGGTCTCCTCTTCGGCACGCCCACCATCCTCCAGGAAGCGTTAGAACCCATCTGGGATTTAACGACCTCCATGTACGCTCCCATCCATGGCGGCAAACTCGCCAGCGCTTTCGGCAGTTATGGCTGGACCGGCGAAGGTGTCCCGCATATCATCGAACGCCTGAAACAACTGAAACTGAAAGTCCTCGATGGCTACCGCGTCCGCTTCCGTCCCAGCGACGAGGAGCTCGAAGGCGCGTATTTATTTGGCTATAACTTTGGCTGCGTCTTGCTTGGCAAAGAAAACGATAAATTAGCCGCCCCAACCGTGAAAGACGCGACGATTTCCGCCCCGGCCGCCCCAGCAAAAAAACGCTTTGTGAAATGTCTCGTCTGCGGCGCCATCTTCGAAGAAGGCCCCGAGCGTTGCCCGGTCTGCGGCGTCGGGAAAGAAAACTTCGTCTATCTTGACCAAACCGAAAATGAATTTAAAAAGAATACCAAAGAAACCTTTATCGTTTTAGGCCAAGGCGTGGCCGCGGTGTCTGCCGCCGAAGAGATCCGTTTACGGAATGAAACCGCGCGAATCCTCCTCATCGGGGAAGAAAATGAAGTCCCCTATAACCGCCCGATGCTCACCAAAGATTTTGCCAACAGTTTATCGAGCGAAAAAATCGCCATCCACGATAAAGCCTGGTATGCCGCCCAACGTATCGTCCTGCTCAATAAAAAAGTGGTGGCCCTCGATGGCGCCGCGAAGTCCGTGAAGTTTGTAGACGGCACCGCGCTGTCCTATGACAAGTGCATTTATGCCCTTGGCGCTACCTCGTTCATCCCGCCTTTTAAAAACGCGAACCTGAATGAAGTCGTTGCCATCCGCAGCATTGCCGACGTCGCCAAAATCGACCACTTGGTAACCAGTAAAACGAAGAACCCGCTTGAAGCCGTCGTCATCGGCGGCGGCGTCCTCGGCCTCGAAGCTGCCTGGGAACTTAAAAACGCCGGCTGCCACGTCACCGTGCTTGAACTCGCGCCACGCGTCATGATGCGCCAGCTCGATGAAACGGCCTCGAACATGATGCAGAATCTGGCCGCGGCCCAAGGCATCAAAGTCATCACCAACGTCAAGATTGACGGCATGGTCGGAACGACCAAAGTCGAAGGCGTCCAACTCGTTGACGGGACGTTATTCCCCGCTGACCTCGTCATCATCTCCTGTGGCATCCGCCCGAACGTCAGCATCGCGACGGCGGCGGGCATCACGCTCGGCCGCTCAATCAAAGTGAATGAAAAAATGGAGACGAATATCTCGGGCATCTATGCCTGTGGCGACTGCGTCGAATTTGACGGGGTCAATTATGCCTTATGGTCTTCCTCTTTAGAGATGGGGAAGATTGCCGGAGCCAACGCCGCAGGCGAAGAGAAACTTTATCGCTACGAAAATCCGCCGTTGGCATTCTTTGGGATGAACACGAGCTTATACGCCGTTGGCGATAATGGCTCGAACCCGCAGATTAAATACCAAACCGTGGAATTCCGCGACGCCACTAAGAACACCCTCGAAAAGTATTATTTTGCGGACAACCGTCTCTGTGGTTTCACCCTCATCGGCGATAACAGCAAGATGATGAAACTGACGGAAGCCTTAAACCGGCATACCTCCTTCACTGAATTATTCTAAAAGAGCGAGAGCGCCTCCAAAGCGCTCTTTTTTTAACGTAAAAGGCGTGTTATTCGCCCGATTCTTTTATATAATCAATGTACTGAACATCGCGATAAACCCAAAAGAGGAACCCATTATGCGCATTGCCTTAATCGCCCACGACAAGAAAAAACCCGACATGATCGCCTTGGCCATACGGCACAAAGAGATTTTGTCCAAACATGAAATCTTTGCGACCGGGACGACGGGAAAACTGGTCATCGAAGCCACCGGTTTACCCATCCGCTGCATGAAGAGCGGCCCGCTCGGCGGCGACCAGCAAATCGGCTCGATGGTCGCCTGTAGCGCCATTGATCTTGTCATCTTC
>JAPLKQ010000004.1 GCA_026387995.1 Bacillota bacterium | reverse complement strand
CCGTGGGCAAAACGAAAGAGGGAGAGAGGGGCAAACCTCTCTCCCGTAAAATCAAAACGGATTAGCCAACGATTTCGTCAAGTGATTGAATCGGTTTGGCAGAAATGAAGTTCGGAGTCGCAAGGGTCGTATCAAATTTCAGTAATGAAAGTTGGTCGACGCCCCAACGTTTGCCATTGGTGAAGTCAATAGAACCGCCCAATGGGAAGTCAATCGCGGAGGATTCCATCGCGGCGATGTAGTTGGCCCAAGTTAAACCCTTGTGCTCAGCAGTAACGCGTTCAAGACCAGCGACGAAGACTTTGGCAGCGATGTAACCGGCGATGGCGTAGGAGTTGCCAGCGTAAGCGGTCGCGGTCGCGGCATCAATACCGGAGTAAGCAGCGAGGGTCGCGGCAAATGAACCGAGTTCGGTCGCGGCGGTCGCGGAGAAGACATCAACCCAAGCGTTCGCATAGACTGGACGGCCAGCGGTGACGCCGCCGGCTGGGATGGAAGTCGCGGCAGCGTTGACATAGGAAGTCAACACTGGGACTTCATAAGCGGAGTTGGCCATTTGGGTCAAAATCGCTTTGAACGGGACTTGGTTGGCGGCGATGATGATGCAATCAACACCGGCGGTTTGGAGCGCTAAGACAGCGGCGGAATAGTCAGTGCCAGTGACGGCGGAGACTTTCTGATAGGAAATGGTGAAACCAGTGCCGACGCCTAAGGCATAACCTTCAGCGACGATACCGTTTTGAATCGACGTACCAGCATCATCGTCTGTGTAGATGACGCCAACGCTGTCGACGGTGCCGAATAAGTCTGTTTCTCTGAGAACGCGAGCCAACATGATACGGCCTTCAGTCTTGTAAATCGGTTGAACCGGCATGACTGGGCTGCCAATGGCTTTTTGTTGATAGAGCGCATTAATTCCGGTCGCGGCATAAACCATCGGGATACCCATTTCTTGGATATAGTCGAGGGTCGCGCCGACAGTGCCGGTGCCAAAGTGACCGACAAGCGCGAAGACTTGATCGTCTTCGACGAGTTTTTCGGTGTTGGCGACGCCGACGGCGGCGTTAAAGCCATCGTCACGGTTCAGTAAGTTGATCGTACGGCCACCGATGCCACCGGCATCGTTGACTTCCTCAAAGACGGCGTTGATGCCAGCATTGAACGGCATGCCGACGAAGGCGAGCGCGCCGCTGACGGCGGCGGTGTTACCAACGGTGATCGTGGTAGCGGTGACGCCTTGTGAAGGTTCTTCAAGCGGTTCTTCGCTGCTTGAGGAGACGGGTTCTTCACTGGAGACTTCTTCACTGGAGACTTCACTGGAGACGGGTGTGCTGCTGGAGACGATTTCGCTGCTGGAGGTGGTTGGCGTGCAGCCAACGACCATCATGACAGTCGAAGCTAAGAGGGCGAATGAGAATAAACGAAGCTTTTCCATTTTTTTTAACCTCCAAAGGTTATTTTCCGCCGAGATAGGCGGATACGAGCGACTGGTCTTTAAGAATGTCTTGGCTAGTTCCTTCCGCGCGAACTTTTCCTAACTCCAATACATAGGCATAATCGGCGATCTTAAGGGTTTGATAAGCGTTTTGCTCAACGAGCAGTATCGTTGTCCCTTCGCCGCTGATTTGCTTGATGATCTCGAAGATCTCTTTGACGATCAGGGGCGCGAGCCCGAGCGAGGGTTCATCAAGTAAGAGTAGTTTTGGGCTGGCCATTAAGGCTCGGCCGATGGCGAGCATTTGCTGTTCGCCGCCCGAGAGTGTTGAGGCTTGTTGTTTCCGTCTCTCGAGAAGGACGGGAAAGTAATGGTAGACGCGGTCGAAATTATCCTTTATACGTTGTTTAGCGGTCTTTTTTACGGTCACTTCGTGGCCGTCAGGGTCTACACTAACAATTTTCTGCGTCTTAATCGCGTAGGCACCGACACGCAGGTTCTCTTCCACCGTCAGATCTTTGAAAATCTGGCGTCCTTCCGGGGCCGAGATGATTCCCGCCGCGGAAAGTTGGTAGATAGGCATGTTGCCGATACTCTTCTCTTGATAGATGATGACCCCGGAATGAGGTTTGACGAGGCCGGAAATGCACTTTATAATGGTGGATTTTCCTGCGCCGTTCGCCCCAAGCAGAGCTACGATTTGGCCTTCTTTAATGGTCATCGACACTTTTTTGATGGCCTCGATAGGACCATAACGGACTGATAAATCTTTTAATTCTAGAATGTAACCCATGTTAATCTCCCCCTAAGTACGCTTCTTTTACTTGAGCGTTATGTTGGATTTCGCTTGGGGTCCCGAGGCCTAAGAGTTTTCCGAAAGATATCGCGCACACGGTTTCGCAGATACTCATCACGAGCCCCATGTCGTGTTCCACCAAGAATACCGTGGTGTGGAAGTCATCCCTGATGCGCTTGATCGTGTGAGCAAGCTCGACGGTTTCCGTGTCATTGAGGCCGGCCGCCGGTTCATCCAGGATGATGAGTTCAGGATCGTTCATTAAGGTACGGGCTAACTCGATTTTCTTCAGGATGCCATAAGGGAGGCCATAGGGAGATAGTCCTTTGTACATCCCCAAACCAAGATAGTTCAGGATGTATTCGGCTTTTTCCCGCATTTTAGTCTCTTCCTTTTTTAACATCGGCAAGCGGAGAAATTGGACCAGCAGTCCGCTTTTGAAGCGGCGTGTCCGAGCGACAAGCAAATTATCGAGGACGGTTAATTCCCAAACTAACTCAACGTTTTGGAAGGTTCGCGCGATTCCATGCATGGTGACGTTGTGGACTTTCAAGTCGTTAAGACGATAAGTCTTTTCGTCACGTCCGCGGAAGTACACGTTCCCGCTGGTTGGCTTATAGAATTGGGTAATACAGTTAAATACGGTCGTTTTCCCGGCCCCGTTCGGGCCTATTAATCCAAAGATTTCCCCCCTCTTTACGGAAAATGACAGATCTTTAACAGCCACGAGACCGCCGAAACGCATCGTTAAGTGATCCAGATTAAGGATGACATCACTTTGCAAAGACGGGACCTCATGTTTCCTCCATAACTTTTTGAGCGACTTCTTTATCGGACAACTGAATGAATGAGTCGAAGCTTTTTTATTTGGCATGGGCTTTGGCTCCTTTCATTTTCCGGAGCTTGATCTTGTATCCGATTTCCAAATACAACTGTGAGAATCCGCCCGGATAGAACATGACGACGAGCACCATTAACGCGCCATTGAACAAAATCGATAACGTCGGATTTTGCACAAAGAGATCAATGTTTTGTAAAACGAGGTTGTTGAGGCCGAAAATCATGAAGGCCCCGGTGAGGAAGCCCCAAATCGATTTGGTTCCGCCCACCACCACGACGGCAAGGATATTTAAGGAAAAGGCTAACGTCCAGTCACTCGGATAGATGCGCGGCATATAGATCATATAGAGGAAGCCGGCGATCATCGCGAAGACGGTGGCGATGACGAAGGCGAGCAAGCGGTAACGTAATAGGCCGATGCCCATCGACTGGGCAGCGGATTCGCTGTTCTTCATGGTCAGCATCGCGCGGCCGGTCGGGCTGTTGGTGATGTTGCGCGCCAAGCAGAGTAACAGGATGAATACGGCGACGAGGACATAGAAGGTATTCACGCGTCCGGCAGGGAAAGAACCGAGCCGCACCGCATTGCCAAAGATATATTTGAAGAGATAGAACTTGTCGGTAATCTTCATCCCGTTGATGCCGCCGGTAATCGAATCAAGGTTCCGGAATAAGGACACCAGGATTTCCGATAAGCCAAGGGTGATGATGCCAAGATACATGCCTTCGATACGGAGCGAGATAAACCCGACGATGATGCCGAGGATAATCGCGGCGAAAATGCAAATCACTAAAGCGAGCTCCACCGCAATGCCGTTATTGATACAGTAGGCGGTCATATAGGCGCCGAGACCCACGAAGCCCGCGGTCCCGAGGGACGCTAAGCCCGCAAAGCCCAGGAGAATGTAAAGCCCGGTGGCGGCGATGGTGAAGATAATCGTGATGCCGATATTCCGTAGTAACGAAACATCCAGCAAGCCCTTCGCGCCAATCATCTGTAAGACGACGAGAATGACGCCGAGGAAGACGAATTGGATGTAGGTGTTCTTGGTCACCTTCAGCGCGCCTTTTCCGACCGCTTTCGAGGTCTTCTTAAGGAACGGGAAGAATTTTTGCATGACGGTATTAAAACGAGTTTTGATATTTTGTTTCATCGTTTTATACCTTCTTAATCGCTTTCTTGCCAAATAAACCGATCGGGCGGATTAAGACCACCACGAGAATGAGCACATAAAGAATGATGTCTTTGATGCCAGGATAAGATATACCGAGCATGTTATTGGAAATAGCGATCAGCCATGAACCGACGATCGGGCCATAGAAGGTGCCGAAGCCGCCGAGGACGCTGGCCATGAAGCCATTGACTTGAATGCCATTCATGAACGACGGGGAGACCGTGCCGCCAAGGGCCGGTCCATAAAGAATAGCCGCTAACGCGCCGATGCCGCCGGCAATCGACCAGCTCATCGCCGTGATGCTATGGGTATTGACGCCCATAAGACCGGCTACAGGTTCGCTACTCGCGGTCGCGCGTACGCCAAGGCCCCACTTCGTAAATTTCAGCGTGACGAATAAGCCGCCAATAATGAGAATGGCTAGAACGGTAGTCAGTAACGCCTGATTGGTAATCGTAAAGGCTTCGGTGATGCCAAGCAGATGGAAACTGGTGACGCCCGTAATGAGCGGAGCGATGTTTAAATCAATGTTGCCGAAGATGACCGGCATGAGACCGACGGTGAATAAGACGATGCCCATCGTGATCATCTGTTTCCCGATGCCCGTCAGGCGACGGGATCTCCGGAAGATTTGGGTATCGACCAAATAACCGAAAAGGAAGGAAGCCACGACGCCGATGGCTAACGCCAAAAGTATCTGGAAATGGAAATTCGTATAAAGATACGCCGTCAGGAACGCGCCAAAGACGGAGATCGTCCCTTGGGCGAAGTTCGTCGTGGTCGAGGTTTTGAAAATCAAAATGATCGCAAAAGCCGACAACGACAAAACGGCGGCATATTGGAAGCTGTTCAAAAGGGATTGGAAGATGAGATGAAAGTCCACTAGGCACTCCCCCACTTAATCACGTTCGCGGCCCAGACATAACCGATGCCGGCAGCGACCATGGAGATAACAGTCCCGTCTTTCACTTGGCCGCTCTTGAGGGCTAAGTGTAAAGAAAGGATTTGATCGACTTGGCCGATATGGCCATAATCTTCGAGATAGATGGATTGGTTCTCTTGTAAGCCGAGGTCTTTCAGCATGCCCATATGCCCTGAACGTTTCATATGGAGTATCGCTAAGAAACCGAGTGATTTTTTGTCTAAATGGGACTTTTCGAATGCTTTATCGATACATTTGTACCAATTCGGCATCGAGACTTCATTCAGCCGGTTCTTCATTTTTTCGGCATCGAGTAAGCGTAAGGACTTATAGGCAACGCCTAAGTTTTCGCTAGTAATCGGATGCATGGTGCCGCCGATCTCCACGCCTGCGGTGCGCGCGAGCGAACCGTCGGAGATGATATGCGAACCGAGCAGTAAGTTCTTATGGTAATTCTTCTTTAAGATGATGGCCCCGGCGCCAGCGCCGAGGTTATACATCATCGACATGTTTTTATCGGTATAGTCTACAAGGTCGCCGTTTCGGTACCCGCCGACCACCATGACGCACTTAATGTCATCGTCGGCGATCAGCATGTCTTTCGCCATCTTCAGGGCGGTGACGGTCGTGCAGCAACGGTTGGCGACGTCGATACCCCACGCGTTGGTGGCGCCCATCCGGTCTTGTATATACAAGGCGGACGTCGTGAGCGGATATTCCTTCCACTCCTCGCCGACGCATAAGACGACATCGATCTCTTTCGGGTCCACGCCGGTATTCTTCAAGCAATCGATGGCGGCCAAAGCCCCCATCTCCTGCGTGCCGTCGGTGGGTCCCGGGATCGGTTTTTGTTTAATGCCTAATTTTTCAATTACGGCCGCTTCCGACCAGACGCCTTTGGTCGCTTCCGCGAT
>JAPLKQ010000119.1 GCA_026387995.1 Bacillota bacterium | reverse complement strand
TTCCATATTTGCGAAAACACGAAAATCATCGGGGTCTGCATCGATGGTTGCTTTGCCGAATACGTGAAGCTCCCGGCGTCAAACCTCATCGTCAATAAAACCAAGACTGAACCTAAATATCTCTGTATCCAGGAACCTCTCGGAAATGCCGTCCACACGATGATGCATTTCGAGATCAAAGATAAAACCGTGGCTGTCGTTGGCTGCGGGCCGATTGGCCTCATGGGCGTCAATATCGCGAAAGCGGTGGGCGCGAAAAAGATCATCGCCGTCGAAGTGAATGAATACCGTATTAACCTTGCCAAAGAACTCGGTGCCAACGTGGTCATCAATCCGATGAAGGAAGACGTCATTAAACGTGTCTTAGAAGAAACCGGCGGCAAAGGCGTGGACGTGGTGGCTGAATTCTCCGGCCGCAAAAGCGCCATCGAAGCGGCGTTCAAGTACGTTAAAAAAGGCGGAAAAATGTCGATGCTCGGCATCGGCGACGGCACTATTGAAATTGACTTCTCAAATGATATCGTCTTTAAAGGTATCCACATCTATGGCGTCACCGGACGCGAGATGTACAAGACCTGGGAACAAATGGGCGTTTTAATTGCTTCCGGAAAACTGGATTTGAACAAAATCGTCACGCACACCTATCCGTTAGATCAAATGGAAGAAGCGATGGCCAAGATGATTTCCGGTAATAGCGGCAAAGTCGTTTTAATTCCGTAAGGAGGAACTTTCATGTCTTCAATCGAAGCCAAATTACAAGAGCTGAAAGATGCAGGTACCTACCGCGTTTTGCCGATTAGCGAAGGACCCTGCGAAGCCATCATCACCCTGAACGGCAAGAAGGTCATCAACCTTTCTAGCAACAACTATTTAGGCTTTGCCTCTCACCCCCGTTTGAAGAAAGCGGCCAAAGCCGCGATCGACACCTATGGCGTCGGCGCCGGCGCGGTCCGGACCATCGTCGGCAACATGGACATCCATGAAAAACTGGATGCGACGATTGCCAAGTTCAAACACGAAGAAGCGGCCCTGGTTTTCCAGTCAGGCTTTGCCTGTAATGCCGGCGTCATCCAAGCCATCACTGATGAAAACGACCTCATTATTTCGGATGAACTGAACCATGCTTCCATCATCGACGGCGTCCGGCTCTCGAAAGCCAGCCGTGCCGTCTATCAACACTCCAACATGGAAGATTTGGAAAAGGTTTTAAAAGAAAAACGTAACGACTATAAAGAAGTATTAATCATTACCGACGGCGTTTTCTCGATGGATGGCGATATCGCCAAACTGCCCGAAATTGTTCGTCTTGCCAAAAAATATAAAGCCATGACCTATGTGGACGATGCGCATGGATCCGGTGTTCTCGGCCATTCCGGACGGGGCACCGTCGACCACTTTGGGCTCACCGGCCAAGTCGACTTTGCAATGGGCACGCTCAGTAAAGCCATCGGCGTCATCGGTGGCTATGTGTGCTGCTCGAAAACCGCAAGGGATTATCTCTTACACCGCGGACGTCCGTTACTTTTCTCGACGGCGCTCATGCCGGCAGCGGCGGCGGCGGCGATTGAAGCTTTCGCCATGCTTGAAGAGTCGACGGAATATACCGATAAACTCTGGGCGAACGCTAAATTCTTTAAAGCCAAACTTGCCGAAAAAGGCTTTGACATCGGCCATAGCGAAACGCCCATCACGCCGATCATGATTGGCGACGAAGCCAAGACGATGGCGTTTTCAAGAGAACTATTAAAACGCGGCGTCTTTGTTTCCGGCATCGTCTTCCCGACCGTGCCGAAAGGCAAAGGACGGGTCCGCTGCATGGTGTCCGCGCTTCATAACCAAGTGATGTTATCGCAGGCGGTGGATATCCTCTATGAAACTGCCAAAGAGATGAAAATCCTATAATTTATCTATTCAAGGTCCCGAACAGGGATCTTTTTTTATTCTTTGTCGTTTTGTCGAAAATAAAGACAAAATCGGGAAAAAGCCGATTGAACAATGCTTTGACTTGCCTTTTCAACGGCTATATACTTGGAAAAGCATAACACTTTAAAGGAATAAAAAAATGAACAAAAAAGAAAAGCTGATTTTTGGCGGTATGGGTCTCGTCATTGTTGCTTTGGCTGTTGCTCTTGTTTTGACACAGTGCAGCGGCGCTAATTCTTCGAGCAGTTCATCATCCAGCAGCGTTTCCTCTTCGAGTTCAAGCTCATCTTCCGCAACCAGCTCTTCCTCCGAAAGCAGCTCTTCCGAGGAAAGTTCATCTTCTGAGAGCAGTGAATCTTCTAGCCAAGCGGCGGTTCACACGATTCTCTTTCAAAACTATGACGGCACCCCAATTCAGTCTTCTGACCTTGAAGAAGGCGCGACGATCGTTCCACCCGCCGTTAATCCGACCCGCGCCGGTTTTGCCGACCTCGGCTATGCCTTCATCGGCTGGACCGATTATGAAGACGCGATGGTGGTCACAGGCGATATGACCTTTACAGCAAAATATGAGCCGTATACTTCCGCGATTAATTTCCTCTCGGGATTGTCTGAATCATCCGTTAATGGATTGTCTGGTTTTTCTAGCAATCGTCTGCTGATTCCGGTTGCCTTCAACGGCACGATGGTCACCAGCATCGATTCGAATGTCTGTGCCGGCAACCTGATGATCGATACCGTAATTCTTTCACCGAGCATCACCCGCATCGGGGCGAATGCTTTCGCTGGTTGTGACAACATTAAGAACGTTTTCTTTCAAGGCTCTTTACAACAATGGAACGAGATCAGCATTGGCAGTGGCAACGATGCGTTAGTCGATGCCGTCTTATTCTATAGCGAGACGGCGACGTCTGGTGGCTGGCATTATGCTGGAGAAGTCCCGACACCGTGGGACGTACCGACAATCTATACCTTTACCCTCGACTCAAGCAATGCGCCGGCGGCACCTGCCGATTCATTCGGGAACGTGACGAATATCTTGACTGATTTTACTTTCAACTATGACCATGCACAATCCGTGATGGGTCAACACGTCTCTTTAATGGGGATGTTTCAAGGGTATGTCGCGAATGACATCACCACGCCGATTACCTCAATGGTGGCGATTACCGTTACTTTTCCAACCTATGGCGGAATCGTTTCGTTGGCAACCGGGGGGACGTCAACCTCATTGAATACGACTTATGTCCTCACTTCTGGAACTCGCGTAGAATTACCCAACAGCCCTTCATTCTTTAAAGTTTTCCCAGGCCTGGACGGTGGTGCCGAGGATCCCTTCACAAGTGGCGCTTCA
Organism: Bacillota bacterium; assembly: GCA_026387995.1. Classification (GTDB taxonomy): domain Bacteria; phylum Bacillota_I; class Bacilli_A; order RFN20; family CAG-826; genus CALMWE01. The sequence continues at coordinate 3,026 of JAPLKQ010000119.1, read as the reverse complement.
ATCACGAGCATCACCATCGAATATACGAACATTCCTGTCTCTGCCGCCCCAATCTTTACGTTAGCAGAGGATGGAACTTCTTATGCCGTCACTAACTTTTCCGGAGCTTTGGCGAACGCCGAAATACCTTATTTCTACAATGGGTTACCGGTGACTGAAATCGGCGCAAGCGCGTTTAAAGATTCTCAAACGTTAATTACCGTTTCGCTTCCTGACAGCATTACGGTCATCAACGATTACGCCTTCTATGATTGTCCTTTGCTCACGAGTTTCGAATTGTCTCCTAACCTTGTTTCCATCGGCAGTTATGCGTTTTCCGATGATAATTCATTGACCTATATGCACTTACCCGCAAGTTTGGAAAGTATTGGCTACATGTGCTTTGCTTATTCGAATGCCCTTGCCGAAATGACGTTTGCCGAAGGCATCAAGCTCACGGCGATACCGACGTATGCATTCATCTATAACGTGTTCACTACGATTCGGATTCCGGAAGGCGTTACCGCTACCGGGTTTGACATCTTCCAAAGTAACCACGCATTGACCACGGTTTATCTCCCGGTCAGTTTGACGACGATTGGGGATTCAACCTTCAATGATTGCGGGAATATTCAAGATATTTACTACGCTGGCAGCGAAGCGCAGTGGAACGCCATCCCGAAGTACGCCGGCTTTGTGGGCGACATCGCTACCGCCGTCATTCATTTCGGCGCGTAAGTACTCAAGAGACAAACATCAATCAACGACCCCAGTTCTCATCGGCTGGGGTTTTCTTTTTTGAGACAACTTTGCTTATTTTTATTCATTCCTAACTTTAAGCAATGTTATAATCAATTCAAAGAATATCTTTGGTCTCATAATTTTTGATCAAGCGCACGACATCGGTAATGGAGGAACGTTATCCATGGAAGAGTCAAAAAACATCTACGAACCCCTCAAACTTTTCGACTCACAATTTCGTGAAGCGCATAAAAAGAACGTGAGCGATTATTTTGAAGCGCTCGTCAAAAAATCAAAAATCAAAGAAGACGATAACGTTCAGACGGTCAAACAGATCAGGGTCAAGGAAGCGGAAGTCGGCGCCGCTGACAAAGAATGCAAAAAACATCGTGCCCGTCGTGGCTTTTTCATCTTTTTGATTGTCGTCCTTTTCTTAGGCGCCATCTTTTTTGTCTATAACTTTGTGCAAGGCGTCGTCAGTCTCCCTTCTTACGCCAACATCCTCATTGCCATTGCGGCGGTGGGGCTTGCCGTCTTTTTAATCGTCAACATTACGACCAAACTGAATAAAGAAATTAAAGGCCTCGATAAGAAGTTGGCCGATCTCCGGACCGTGCTGAAAGGCCTAACTGACGTCGCTTGGCAGCAAATGTATCCCCTAAATACTTTGTATGACTGGGGGATGACCGCAGAAATCATCCATCAGACCATCCCGCTCATCGAGATGGATAAATTCTTTGATATCCGATCCTGACTCCTCCGTATTATTCGTCCAAAGCGGCCAGATCATCGGTAACCCGTTCTTACTCACCCGCTCGCTGCGATTCGCGATGGGAAGCAAAGCCTATACCGGCTCTCTTTATATCACCTGGACGGTCACCGTGACGGTGAACGGCAAGACTGAAACGCAGTTCCGGAGCCAGACCCTTTATGCCACGGTCAATAAACCGTTCCCGACCTATGGCACCCACGACATGCTGATTTATGGTAACGAAGCCGCCCCTGATTTAACCTTCAGCCGCGACCCGTCAAAGGCCAATCAGCTGAACGAAAAACAAATCGAAAAACTGGCTGACCGCGAGACTAAAAAGATTGAAAAGATGTCCCGTAAGTCCGTGAGCGCCGGCGGTTCCTTGACCGCGATGACGAACGAAGACTTCGAAGGCCTCTTTAAAGCCGTCAACCGTAACGACGAAGTGCAGTTCCGTCTCCTGTTTACCCCGCTGGCCCAAAAGCAAATCGTCGACCTTATCAAAGATAAAGCCATCGGTTATGGCGACGACTTCTCGTTTATCAAGAATCATTGCCTCAACATGATTGTCCCCAATCATTTATCCGGCCAAGACATCTTCGCCAACCCGAACAAGTACGTGAAATATGATTTGGCGGAAGCCCGGAAAATCTTCAACGATTACAATAACAATTACTTCCGTATGTTCTACTTCGCTTTGGCGCCGATTCTCTCTATCCCACTTTATCAGCAATATAAACCGGTGGAGTTCATCTATCAGAATACCTATAGCTCGAACGTCTCCTGCTGGGAACATGAAGCGGTCTCAAACTGGTTTGACATCAATCAATTGAAACACCCCAGTTCCGTCACCAATAACATTCTAAAGACGCATGTCCTTTCAAGCGGTGGCGGCGCAGATGAGATTAATGTCACTGCCCATGGTTTCCAAGGCGTCCCGCGTATCGACTACGTTTCCGTCTATGGCGGCGATGGCCGCTATCACAACGTGCCCGTGCCGTGGACCGAATATCTCCCTGTCAGTAAAGATTCCCGCGTCATTGTTAAAGTGGCTGACGCCACGGCGCGGCCCGACATTCTGAAGAACAATAACACGAATCAAGATTGGAGGGCATTCTTCGAAAAAACCACCGGAGGCATCGATAACGTTGTTTTCTGTAAGTCATTATTAGCGTTAAATGTCTTAACGAAATTTGACGCAAGCGACAATCAAAAACTAAGTCAACTGCTTGCCGCTAATGATACAAATCCGAAATAGCGCTATAATCAAAAGGAGGAAAAAAATTATGGCAAATGAATTAGATGAATTTACTGGACCAGTCAACAAAGAAGGAAAAGACGTTAACGTTATCGAAAAACAACTCCCCATAAAGGTTGGAGTCGGTTCAACGATCTTCGAGGTCATCCTGTGGGTTTTAGGGATTATCCCCGGCGTCATCTTTTTATTCATGAAAATCAACGCCCGTGAGTACTTAAGACAACTTCAACAAAAATTGCAGCATGACGCTTCCCAGATCGATAACTATCTCGAACAGAGAGTCGTGATCTTGACCAA
>JAPLKQ010000035.1:2513-8167 GCA_026387995.1 Bacillota bacterium | reverse complement strand
TTGGCGTCTTTAATGGTTTTGTAGAGCCACCACTTGGCGGTCGTGATATTGATGAAACCGGCTTTATCGCGGAATTCCTTAGACACGATATCAATCGTCATCTTTGCGGCTAAGTCGCCTTTATTATGTCCGCCCATGCCATCGCAGACGACCATTAAAATGTCCCCTTGGGCATTGGCTAAAACGATGGCTTGGTCTTCATTGGTAAGGCGGACGCGGCCGACGTCGGTCCGATAACAGAATTTTCCTTTTCTTCTCATAGGCTGTGCTTGGCGCGGAGCTGCCCGCAGGCGGCGTCGATATCAGTGCCAAACTCCTTTCTGATGGTGGCGGTCACGCCACGTTTGGTCAAACGGTCAAGAAAGGCATGAACCTTCTCGTCGCTGGATCTTTCGTATAGGTTTTCAATCACGGGATTGTAAGGGATGAGGTTAACGTAAGCGAGCGTGCCACGGATTAAATCGGATAATTCGTCGGCATCATGGAGCGAATCGTTGACGCCAGCCAATAGGATATATTCGAAGGTGACGCGGCGGCCGGCCAACTGCTCATATTCTTTGACGGCGGACATCAATTGATCTAAGGGATAAACGCGGTTGATCTTCATGATTTTACTACGGATTTCATCGTTAGCGGCGTGTAAGCTGATGGCGAGGTTGATTTGTAAGCCTTCACGGGCGTATTGGCGGATGCGGTCGGGCAATCCGCACGTCGACACAGTAATGTGGCGGGCGCCGATGGCCAAGGCTTTCGGGTGATTGGCGATGCGAACGAAATCGAGGACGTTGTCGTAATTATCGAAGGGCTCGCCGGTCCCCATCACGACGATATGGGTGACGCGCTGTCCCCCGCCGGCTTCACGTAAGAGGTTATTGACGACGAGCACCTGCCCGACCATTTCGTCGGTCGTCAGGTTTCTCGTCTTTTTCAGTAAACCGGAAGCGCAGAAACTACAGCCCATGTTGCATCCCACTTGCGAGGTGACGCAGATGACGTTGCCATAGTTGTAACGCATGAGCACCGCTTCCACTTTGCTTTCGTCTTTGAGTTTCAAAAGCAATTTCATGGTGCCGTCGGCACTATCTTGGCGCACGAAGACGCTGGGAATCTCAAGGCAGTACTTCGCCTTGAGGACTTCGCGGAATTTGGCAGAAACATCGGTCATTTGGTCAAACGACGTGGCGCCTTTTTCATAGATCCAAGTATAAAGTTGGGTCGCCCGATAAGGTTTTTGCCCTTCCGCGGCCATCAAAGTTTCAAGTTTTTTGATTTCGAGGCCGTAGAGGTTGATCATTTTTTGACCGTCGACTTTCTCAGCAAGGCTGCGTAGGAAGAAACGTTGTATTCTTCGAATGGCAAGAATTGGCGTTCGTTGTCGAGGACGAATTCCGGATGGTGTGAAAGGAAATCGATGACGACGAAGTGCCCTTCCTTATTGTTGATGGTGTTGACGGAATAGAGTAAAGCGCCGCCGTCCATCACGAACCGGGAGCATTCCTGAATAGCCAATTTTTGTTTGGTAATCAAGGTATCAAGGCTCGCTTGATGGAAGTGGATGAAGAAATCCGGCAAACTGCGGATGAGATCGAATTTCGAGCATTCCGGCAAACAAATCACGCAATCGACAGGTGCCGAGATATGGGTAATCAATAATTCAGGGGTGCTTTCGAAGACTTCGATGTGGGCGATGTGATAATCGCGGGCGGCTTTCCTTATATCTAAGCGGCGTTCCATGCTATTGGCGGCGACACTGAGGAAAATCTCGTTGTTGGTATGAACGGCCATCTCGATATAGAACGCGTTCGGCCGTTCCTCATAAATCAAGCAGGAACCGTTAGGCGGCATCGGTAAATTATCGATGATTTTCTTAACGCCTAAGCGTTGCTGAAAGACCGAGCAGTCTAGGTATTGGGCTTTTTTCTTGAGCGGCGTACGGCCGCGGTAAATGACCGTGTTCTCGATGGGACCTTCGATGAAATCGGGATCTTCCAGGACTTTTTCACGGGTGGTGAGTAACGTGTTCACGCGGCACGCCTGAATGAGCGGGCGGGCGTTGGCCGACAAAATTTTGGTGGTCACGGGACGGCCAAAATGCTTTTGCCACATATGGATCAGCCATTGGGGGGTGTTGTATTTAAAAGATAAGTATTCAACGGAGTTTTCATCAATTTCGGGAGGAATGATTTTGCCGTCTTTGATAGCGGATGACAAAAAAGCCTCAAGGCGTTCTTCGGTTAAATTGTTATCAGCTAAGATTAATTCTTTTTTCGCGGCTTTGAGGGCCACGTCGTCTAAGCGACGTTTCAAAAAGATTTCATTGCCTAAGACAATCAAGAGGAGACAACGTTGGTCAATGCTCAAGGATAACTCGGCATCGTCAACGAGACGGTTCAGCAAGAGATAATGGTGAAGGGTGGAACTTAAGGCCGTCCGGGCAAAAGACTCATCCTCAGCCGATAACGGGTGGCTTGAAAAGGTCTTTTTGATGGCGGTCGTGAATAGGGTGTCGTTTTGTACGATCTCTCGTAAAGCGTCGCGCGCTGCTAATAATGCTTCCATAATCTCACGCTCCTTATGTTATTCTAACAAAAAACGACGAGAAATTAAAGGAAAAACGACCATTTTATTGGTCGTTTTAGTAAACGCTGAGATTTTCTTATTTCTTTTTCGGTTTCGAAGGGGCGTGTTGGATAGGTTTCTCATGGGCATGCTCGCCACCGCAACATTCGCCTTTTTCATCGTGATGGCAGTCACAATCGGCATCATCGTCACAGCCTTTTTCTTGACCTTCGCCATGGCAAGCGCAGGTGGCGTCATCGGCGCAGCAGGCTTTTTTCTCATCACCGTGATGATGTTCAGGCGGGGTGGGCTGTTTCGTCTTTCCGGCTTCGGCCAGTTTTTTGTCTAAATCGGCAAAGACATTGCCTTCATAAATCTCGGGCTCTTCCTCGTCTTCCATTTCTTCGATGGTCTTATCGGCATAAACAAGGTTTTCGTCGGTAATGAAACGGGGATATTCCTTGTTGATTTTTTCGTAGTGGTCTTCTTCTTTGAAATAGGAGAATTCGACAGCGATATGGATAGCCACGCCTTCGAGCGTGCCAATGATGAATTTAGCGACGACTTCTTGGAGCCGTTTGAACTTAGCGGGAGCGCTCACGCGAACCAAGACGTTCCATGAGGTTTGTTCGACGCCGTCGTGGAAAAGAAAGCTGTCCGGCGCATAAAACATGAGGTCGTCATTGCTGGTCTCGTAAAGCTTGGCGAGTCTTTGACTCACTTCGCCGGAGTAATGGCCAACGACGTATTGATCTAATCCGAGAATTGACACTGTGATCATAATAAGTCCTCCAAAATCTATTATATTCTACTTCATCGGGCCTAAGATTTCTACTTAGAAATCATAGGGGTCGACATTGACCATCAGTTTGATTTGGCTCTTGCCGCTGAGCACGTCGATGGCCGTAGTGATGGCCTCGCTGATGTCACTGGCTTTTTTGTACTTGACGAGAATGACGCGGCGATGGATGCCGGCGATGACGGCGATGTAAGGGGCCGTCGGCCCAAGAATGGTCGCTTTGCCTTCCAGTTGCTTGCTTAATTGCTCGGCTAAGGAATAAATGGTCGTGACCACCGCTTCTTCGTCATGACCGCTGAGCGTCAGGCTGACCAGATACGTATAAGGCGGGTATTGCTGGATTTTCCGCATGCCCATTTCTTTAGTGAAAAAAGCTTCATAGTCTTGCTTCGCGCCGAGCGTGACCGCATAATGCGTCGGCATATAGGTTTGAATGACGGCGATGCCTTTTTTGTCCCCGCGGCCGGCCCGTCCGACCGCTTGCGTGATCAGTTGGAACGTCCGCTCCGCCGAACGGTACGACGGGAGCGTGAGGCCAATATCGGCCAAAACGATGCCGACAAGCGTGACATTCGGGAAATCATGGCCCTTGGCAATCATTTGCGTGCCAATAAGCATATCCGCTTCATGATTACGGAAGGCGTCCAGGGTCTGGGAAATCCGGTTGCGGACTTTGGTCGTGTCACTATCTAATCGGAGGGTGCGGACACCGGGGAAAAGCCGATGGGCTTCCTCCTCGATTTTCTCAGTTCCGAAGCCTTGTTTCGACAAATATTTGCTCCCGCATTCCGGGCATTTATCCGGCATCATCTCGACATGGTCGCAGTGATGGCACTTGAGCATGCCGTCTTCACGGTGATAGGTCAGGGCAATTGCACAGTTTGGGCATTTGAAAACATGGCCACAACTGCGGCAGGAAATATAAGGCGCATAGCCACGACGGTTGACGAGCAGGACGACCTGTTCGCCTTTGGTGAGCGTCGCTTTGATCCGTTCACGTAAGAGCAACGAAAACATGACCGATTCACGGTCTAAATTTCGTGGGTTCAGCAAATCGACGATGGTCGTCTCCGGCATTTCCTGCTCGTTGATGCGATGAGGCAAGGCCAAATAATGATAGACGCCTTTCATGGCGCGGGCTCTCGATTCAAGCGATGGCGTAGCGCTTCCCAGCACCACTTTGGCCCCAAAATGCTTCCCGCGCATGATGGCAATATCGCGGGCATGATAGGTCGGCGACGTGTCTTGTTTATAACTCTCGACATGTTCTTCGTCGAGCACGAGCAGGCCGATGTTATCGAGCGGCGCGAAAATGGCGCTTCGGGCACCGACGACGACCTGGCATTCCCCACGGGCAATGCGCCTGTATTCATCGTACTTTTCAGCCGGCGTTAGTTCGGAATGCAAGATGGCGACGCGCCCATGAAAACGGCGGATGAAATATTCCACCATGATAGGGGTCAAAGCAATTTCGGGCACCAGCATCAAAACGGTCTTGCCGGCCGCGAGGACTTTTTCGGACAAGGACAGATAAACTTCCGTTTTACCCGAACCAGTCACTCCTTCGAGCAAGTAAACGGCTTCTTTTGAATTCCAGATGGCGTCAACGGCATTTTGTTGATCTTCTGTCAGTTTTTTCGGGGCCTGTTCTAAGAATGTCGGCAAAACGAGCCGCTGTTTTTCGTCGTAGGCCAGTTTGACCCGTTCCTTACTCAGTAATATTTTTAAAATAGAGGGAGACTTGAAGTCTTTTTTCAGGATTCTTTTTTCACGGACTAATAAACGCATCCATTCAATTTGGTGGTCCGTAAGATCTTGCTCGGAAGCATCGACTAATTCGACATAGCAATCGTAGGCGATTTTTGGCGCTTTCAAGGAGGATAATTTGGGTTTCATTGACGGCGGAAGCATCGTTTGGAGGACGCCGATCCGCGGCGAAAAATAGGCGTTCGAGATTTCTTCGGCCAACTGCATGAGTTCCGGATTCAATAACTTCTCTTCATCGATGACATCGAGGATTTCATGGATAGAAAAACCTTTTTCTTCTTCAAGGACCGCCACAGCTTTATCGGTCTCGGTGACGTTCAGGACATAGGCCACGGATTGACGATGGTTGAAATCGACGAGGACACGGTATCCGGCTTCGACTTTCTTGGGACCATGATAGGCATAGGAAAAAGGACGGTCTAAAGAAAACGTGGCATGTTCAATGAGCACTTCAAGAAGTAACATTGAACCACCTCCGTCTGTCATTTATTCGATTGTTATCTTGGGTTGTAAAAATATGCCTATTTAA
>JAPLKQ010000035.1:0-2400 GCA_026387995.1 Bacillota bacterium | reverse complement strand
GATTTCCTGGCTGGCGCGGTCGACGTCGTCATTGAGGACGATGTAACGATATTGGTATTTTAATCCCATCTCGCGACGGGCTTTTTGGAGACGTTGCTGAACGATGTCTTCGGGTTCGCTGCGGCGATGGCGGATGCGGGCTTCCAGTTCTTCAAAAGACGGCGGGATCAGGAATATGGAAACGAGTTCGTCGCCTTGGAACTGCTTCAGCACTTGCTTAGCGCCTTCGACTTCGATCTCGAGGATGACATTTTTACCTTCGTTGCGTAAACGTTCGACATAGTCGCGCGGAGTCCCATAGCGGTTTCCGACAAATTCGGCCCATTCGAGAAAGTTTCCGGCTTCGATATTCCGGGCGAATTCTTCTGGAGACACGAAGAAATAGTCGACACCATTGATCTCACGCTTGCGGGGAATGCGTGTCGTCATCGATACTGAATATTCTAGGTTTAAAGTCTTGTCTTCCATCACTTTTCGGCGGATGGTTCCTTTTCCGACGCCGCTTGGTCCACTGATAATAATCAACAATCCCTTTTTCACTTCAGTCACCAGTTCTTTCGGTAGTGTATTTATTATAATAAATAATGTCATTTAAAGTCAATGAAATTTCCCAAGTATGCTATACTTTTTTCAGGTGATGAAAATGGCCTATTCTCTAGGTTTTATCTCGTCTTTGGTTACAAAAATCAAATCAGGCGTCGTCGATAACCACGTCTCGAAGGTCATATTGTTCAATAAAACCGATTTCGTTTTGGCTTTATCGCGGAACCGGAAACAGCGTTTTTATATCTCTTTGAATAACGCCAAACCATTCATCACTTTGACCGCGGAAGATTTTCCTGTCACCACTTTGGCCAGTGCTTTCTTCCAAATTCTTAAAAAGGAAATCAGCGATTCCTTGATTTTGGATATCGCGATGGTCCACGGCGATCGGATTGTGCTTCTTGATTTAGAGAAAACGACAGATGCCTATCGCACCTATCGGCAAAAGCTTTATATTGAACTCATCCCGGGTCACCCTAACATGATTTTAACCGACGAGAATAACGTCATCATGACAGCTTTTAAGCCGAGCCCGTCTTTAGAAAATGTCCGTCCCCTGATTCGCGGCTTAACTTATGTCTTCCCCGAAAAGAACTTTTCTGAGATAGGCGCCAGTGAAACCGTTGACCTTGAAAAAATCTACCATGAACATGCGCTCGCCGCTTTGGCGGAGCATAAAAGTGAAAAATACGAGATGCTCTTTCAGTTCGTCAAGAAGCGCATGGTCACGCTCAAACGGAAAATGGTTAATTTGCACGACGACTTAGAAAAAGCACAAGCCCGTTTGGCCGACCGAGATAAAGGCACGCTTCTTTTAACCTATCTCGATAGCATTTCTGAAGGCGATTCATCCGTTACCAGAGATGGCATAACCGTCGAACTTGAACCCCGGCTTTCGCCTGCCAAAAACGCAGAAAAGTATTTTAAATCCTATCAAAAAGCGAAAATCGCGATTCTACGGGCCACCGAGCAAAAAACGATTGCCGAGAAGCAATTGGATTATTTTACTTTCATCCTGATCCAAGCCGAAAGCGCCGGGGATGAAGAACTCGAAGAGATCCAGCATGAATTAGTCGATGAGGGATTCCTGCCAGCGCCGACCTTTCTTCATAAAAAGCTCAAAGAAAAAGCCATCCTCCCCTATTTCATCATGGTCGATGACGTAAAAATCGGCTTTGGCAAAAACAATATGCAGAATGATTATTTAACTTTTAAACTTGCCAAAAACCAACATTATTTCTTACATATCAAGAACGATCGGGGTGCTCATGTCATTATTTTTGATGACAATCCGAACGCTAACGTCAAAACGTGCGCTGCCGAAATCGCTTTGCTCTTATCGAAAAAAACAGACGGCGAAGTCAATATCACCAAGAAAAGCGAAGTCAAAAAGGCGAACTCCCCTGGCCTCGTCAAGTTTGACCATTATCAAACCATTCACATCAATAAAATCCGCACCGAGACCGAACAAAAATTAAAAGAAGCTCATCGCTGAGCTCCTTTTTTTAAGCAGTTTGAACTTCGACATACCGGACTAGGTTAGTACTGAAGCTGTCTGTGATGCAAGCGCCAATCCATTTTTGCCACATGATATAAAGGGTCGGAGTCGAATAATCTTCGCCGATGGCCGGCCACGCTGATTGATCGGTGTATTCTGCCCCTTCATTCGTCGCGCGGTAGATATAATCATACGTCGTGGCATAATCTTCTAAAGCCGGATTCAGTTCCACAAAATAGACGATGGTATGGATAGAAACAGCGATTTGGTCCAAGTCTTCTTTGGCGGCTGCGCAAGCGGTACAACCGGTGAGGGTGACCAGAAATGGAATATTGCGTTGTTCGGTAATGACCATTTGA
>JAPLKQ010000188.1 GCA_026387995.1 Bacillota bacterium | reverse complement strand
GGCATTCTCCGTGACGGCTCAGCGCCGACCACCGGGAGTGGTAACGCCGCGATCAGCACGATTCCATCGGGCGACTTCACCGGCGTGCTGGGCACCATAAACTTTGTTTATAGCGCTACTTCAACACCCGTGAACCGCTTGGTCTGGTACGTCAACTCTTTACCCGCTTAATTAACGATTTCTTTGCTGCATGGCAAAACACCAGTCATCCTTTCCGGCTGGTGTTTTGTATTCATGGGCACCTGAGAGATGTAATATATAAAAGGAAACTTCATGAAAATCAAAATCATTGCGCCGCTCATCTTATTAATGACCCTATCCAGTTGTGGGATTACCTATGACTTGAGCTCTTTGTCGAGCAGCTCTAGCAGTGGTGCTTCTATAAGCGAATCATCTTCAGGGTTAACGTCCGAGGCAACCTCTTTATGCACGACTTCGCAACCGACTTCCATGAGCGAAACATCGGCGGAACCGTCTTCCGGTTTAACTTCTGGGAGCGAATTTTCCAGCGAGGAGGAACCCTACGTGATTTATGCATTTTCGTCGCTCTCCGGAGCGGACCTCATCAATCCGGATTATGCCCATTGGGTGGGACGGACGACGTATGACGCCGCCAAATCCGCCAACATGATGTATTACACCGGAACGGGCTTCGATGTCCGGATTTTAGGCACAGGCCTCACCATCAATTTCTACTTACAGAAAACAAGCCCGGGAACCCCGGACGATAACTATGTCCAAATTACCGTGGACGATGAAGTAGCTCCCATGGAAGGTCAAGTCTTGGTGGTCAAAAGCACTCAAAAGATTCTTTCCATCAATGGATTAACCTATGGTTATCACACCATTCATCTCTTAAGACGGAACGAACCGATTGATGGCAATCTGGGCGTCAGCAGCATGGCCACCGATGGTCATTTCTGCGAAGCGCCGGTTCATACCGGCCTCAAATTTTCCATCGTCGGAGCCTCGGGCATTTCCGGTCACGGCAACCTTGGCGTTGCCGGCCAGCCTTGGACGACCGCGAACAGCTCTTCGCTCCATTCGTTTGGTTTTTTAACCGCACGCATGTTTGACGGGGAGTCCGAATTCGTGTCTGCCAGCGGCTGGGGCGTCCTTTATGGCTATAATGCCGGGAATGCCTCGGGTACGGGTGAAAACATCGTCAAAGCCTTTGATAAGGTCGGAATTAACGATACGGACCGTTTGGTCAATGAAACCTATGATGTTTCCAAATTTATCCCAGATTATGTGATTGTCAATGCCGGTGGCAATGACTATAACGCCTATATCAACAATCAAACCGGGGCGGCCAAGACGACCGCGATTAATAATTTCAAAGCGAGCGTGAATACTTTTGTGACTTATCTCCATACGAATTACCCCAATGTCAAAATCCTTTGGACGGTGGGGAGCATCAGCACTGGTAACGGTAGTTGGGCATCCGCGGTCATCAGTGATTTGGATCCTACGGGTTTTTACGTGAAGACCGTCATCATTCCCGGTGCTGGCGATGGCGGCGACCCGATGGGTGCCGATGGCCACGCGAGCGTCACGACACACATACGGACTGCGGAAATACTGGCAACGACGATTGAGACTTGGAGCGGCATCACGCGTGTCCGTGACAACATCATTTACCCCTCATAAAGATTAGCGAAGCGGGCAACGCCCGCTTTTTGTTTGGCTTGTTGAGTTTTTTAGCTGTCAATGCCATAATCAATGCAACCACTTTTGGAGGACTCCTTATGTTCCGATTGGTCAAACCCGAAGAACGCCAGGCCGTGATCGCTTTTTTAAAAAAAGAAAGTGACCTCAATTTATTTTTTATTGCCGACATTGAATTCTACGGATGGGATAAAGACTTCTTGCAAGTGTGGCGTGACGACACGAAAGAACTCCATTCCGTCGTGCTTCGTTACAACAACAATTTGCTCGTCTATAGCGACGACTGTTCCTTTGACCGTAGCGAAATCTTTACGATGATCCGCAAATACGCGATTCATCATTTAAGCGGTGGCCGTAAATTCTACGACTATATCAAACCTTTACTCGCGGGAAAGAACTACCATACCTCGACGTGCATCTCCGCGAAAATGAAGCGTTTAACGCACTTTTCCGTGGCCGGAAAACCTCGTAAAGCCACGGCGGACGATGCCCGTAAAATTGCCGAATCGATTACGACTATCGGCGAGTTTTCTTCCTATAAAGACGTTCCCTTGGAACAGACGATTGCCACCATCCATAAATCAATCGCGGATGGCTTTGGCATTTATTATGTGATCGAAGAAGAAGGCAAAGTGGTGGCCAGCGCCGCGACCATTGCCTTATGTAGCGTCAGCGCGATGATCGGTGGGGTCTTTGCCTTACCTGCTTACCGGAATAAAGGCTACGCCACTTCCGTGACGGGACTTCTCTGTCAAGAGCTTTTGAGTAAAGGCATCACGCCGGTATTATTCTTTGAAAACCCGCTGGCGGCCTCGATTTATCACCGACTTGGCTTTGTCGATTTTGGTGAATGGATCTTCATGGACGTCCATCAGCATTAGATAAAAACCTCAAATAAAAACCTCCGAAAGCTTTATGCTAACGGAGGTTTTCTTTTGTCTAATTACTTTTTGACAGGCGCTGGACCGGTCGGCATCGGGCGGAGATTCTTCATGCTCATCCACATGATTCTTAAGCCCATCGTCATGATGAAGATCATCGAGGCGTAGCTGGTGAAGATGAAGCCGAGGATCAAAGCGATGAGGGCTGGAGACAGCATCGACCAGGAACCGATCTTGAATGCGTCAAGGATGGAGAAGGTGTGGTTCGGGTTGCTCTTGCCGCGGGTTAAGATGAAGATCATCAAAATCATGAAGATGCCGATGATGGCGTCGACGCCAATCATGATGCCGGTCGAACTCCATAATAAGGTCTGTTTGATTTGTGAATAGGATTTGTCGAAGAATGATTTCCAGTTATTCATGAACTTGGTTTGACCGGCCGCGGTGGTGACGTCAAAGGCATCGCCGTTAGCATCATATTTAATGAAGTTACGGAGGTTGGTGCCTGGTTCAATCGCGGTGAAGTTGCCTTGGAATCCAGTCGCATAATTGGAACCGGCTACCGAGAAGTCGGCAACGCCGGCGGGATTGTATAAGTAAGCGTACATGGCGTGTGAACCGAAGACGATGAAGGACGAGATGTCGCCAGGGGCGGTCGAGGTATTCGTTAAAGCCAAAAGGGCGGTAACGAAGTCGGTGGTTTCGGTGACGGTGCTTTCGGTCTTGAAGTAAACCTTGATGATGGTTTGATCGCTCACCGGATTATTGTAGCGGTAGAAAGTATCGGTGCCTTGGTACATGACGGAAGGATCGCCGGTCGTGACTAAGATATGTTCTGAATCCAAGTTGGCAGCGACCGTAAGGTCGATATTGTTATCGTCGAGGGCTTGGTTGAATTTCTGTAACCCGATGTCAAACGAATATAGGGTTGATCCAAAAAAGCTCGAGCCGTTGGTATTGGCGGTCGCGACCGTGAGCGGGATAACGGCGACAATTGTCGAGAAGAGGAAGATGATGAGGGCGATGAGCCAGCTCTTCTTCCGGCCTTCGATGGCCGCGTCGTTTTTAAATAAGGAGGCAAATATTAATTTAATAGTGTTCATGTTGTTATTTCCTTCGCTAGATAATTATAGGTTATATCGAGGGCGTTTACAAACGAAAATAAAGACCAAGATTGGAGTTTATTCGAAGTGTCTATTCCGACGGCACCATTACTGTAATATCGGTTGCTAATGGTGGGGTTCTTTATCGTTCTCCAGCAATTGTAGAATTAGACCATCATCCCGATGAAAAGAAAGTGCTTTAGTGATGGCGATTTTTTGTTTTTTTGAAAGTGAACGATGCAGCGACTGTAATTCCTGCAAATATGCTGGTTGCGTTTTAATGCAAGGAGCGAGATTTCTAATCGCTTCGAAATCTTTTTGTTGTTTTT
>JAPLKQ010000162.1 GCA_026387995.1 Bacillota bacterium | reverse complement strand
TGTAACCTTGGCTAGCCAAGGCCGCGACCATCTTCTTGCTTAGCGCGTAACTCTGAAAAGATGCCATAGTTATATCCTCAGCGTTAATTATACACGAATGCCAACCTCGCACGGATATGATAAACTGAATATGGTGATTTTATGAATGTATTCGTAACGAACCCGCACGGGTATTGCGCGGGCGTGGTGACAGCGATCAAAGTCGCCATTAAAACCAAGAAGGAAAATCCCGACCGCCGCGTCATCGTTTTAGGGATGCTCGTCCATAATCAGGAAGTCATCGAGATGCTCGCTTCGCAGGGGATTGAGACCTTCCAGGATCCGAAAAAACCATTGAGCGAACTCCTTGAGGAAGTCCCGAGCGACGCCCTCGTTATTTTCACGGCCCACGGCCATGATAAAAAACTGGAGACGCAAGCCACGAAGCGAGGCATCACTTTCTTCGATGCCACTTGCACGAAAGTCACGCAAAACATGAACTTGATTACGGCCGCCCTTGAAGCGGGCCGCGACGTCATCTATATCGGTAAGCCCAAGCATCCGGAAACGGTCGCGGCTTTATCCCTCGGGAAAAAAGTCGTTCTTTTTGACCGTTTCATCCCCTTTGATTACAAAATCATCACGGATAAGCATCCGCTCGTCACCAATCAGACTACCATCTCTTTCCTTGAACTCATTAAGATCCATGACGAAATCCGTAGCCGGATTCCCGAAGCGGAAATCATCGATGAAATCTGCTCAGCTACCCGTCTTCGCCAGCAAGCGGTTCTCGACATTCCCGAAGACGTTGAAGTCATTTTCATTGTCGGCAGCCCCGTTTCCGCAAACACCGAAAAGTTAACGGAAGTGGCCCGCATCAGCCATATGAAAGCCCGCGTTTACCAAATAAAAACGGCCGCCGAAATCGACGACCGATCCTTGAAAAACGTGAATTTTGTGGCCGTGGCTTCCGGAGCGTCTACCCCACTTGAAACCACCGACGAAGTTATCAAACATCTGAAAGCGTTGTAGCTAGATTACTTTCGGCAATTTTTCGTGATCCACCGTCACGATTTCCATTAAGGGGTCAATATTTAAAATGATTTCCCGCATCGTCGGCATGAATATTTTTTCGATTTCATGGGGTAAATCAAGATAGTTGTAGCCATCGATCACGATGTTTCGGCGAATATGGTGCGGCGCGTCGCCGGAAATATATAAATCAATGCCTTCCGCTTGGGCAATGCCATAGGAAGACGAGCCACCGCCGCCGATAATAGCTACCGTTTCGATGATCGGCTTGCCTTTGGCAATTAATAATCCATAGGAAACGTGGAGTTGTTTTTTGGCTAATTTCGCATACGCTTCGATCGGCATCGGGGTTTCGAGCCGCCCTGCCCGGGCCATCGCGTCACCGACCAGCGGATGGATGTCTTTAAGATTCAAAGCGGCCGCTAAAGCGTCGTTCATCCCGCCCTGGCCTTCATCGAAGTTCGTGTGAAAGCTTAAAACCGGAATATTTAAAAGCTGTAATTGCTCGACCAGAGCTTTCTTTTTATCGTCATTTTTCAAAACCTTGGCCAGCGTTCCATAAATAAACGGATGATGCGTGATAATGACGTCCGGACGTTCGGCTTTAACGAGTTCCAAGAGCGAAGCATCCATATCAAGGCATAGGAAAACTTTGGAAACCGTCTCCGGCAGTTTGCCGCACATCAATCCAACGTAGTCATGATAAGGAACCGCCAGACGTTTTGGGAATGGTTTGGCTAATTTCGCTAGAAGCGTCCTTGTTTTAATCATAGGGCGAGAATCCTTTCTTTTTCTTTCGTGAGTTCCGCGTGTCTTTTGACGCTTAACTTAGCGGTCAGCAAGTGTTCGATGCACGCCAACCGTTCGGCATATTTGGCCTGGAAGACTTTGCTTTTTTCTTTTCTTAAAAAGGGCCCAAACTCGAGATCGTTTTCGTCATAGACAACGGCTCCGCGTTCGGCACTTATGATTTCATAATAATGTTTGTCGAAAACGATAGCCTCATTCACAAGGCGAAAACCCATGCGTGACAGGGTCAAACGCACGAGCGGGACATGGCTGTTCGCGGCCACGATGATATGCTTCACTTTTTCTAATTGTCGCGGTTGGGACTGAAGGATGTGGGCAATCAAGTCGCCGCCCATGCCGGCCAGAACGACGGTATCGATAAAGGCGGGCAGCCGCGAAACGCCGTCCGCAAGATCAACGACTATTTTATCGTTAATTCCCGCCGCTAGGATAGCGTTGGTTAGGCGTTTATAAGGGGCTACTTTATTGTCAGAGGCATAGCCATGGGAAATGACGCCGTTTTCGCATAAAGCGGCGATGAGTTGGCCATGATCGGACCCGATGTCCGCCACGGTTGAGCCTGGGCGCACCATGGCATAGACCGTTTGCAAACGTTCACTCAGCGAAATAGGCATATTATTTATTGTCGCGGTAGTCGCCCAAGCGTTTGGCGCGTGTCGGGTGACGGAGTTTGCGGATGGCTTTGGCTTCGATTTGCCGGATACGTTCGCGGGTGACGCCGAATTCCTTGCCGACTTCTTCCAAAGTACGGGGACGGTTATCATCGAGGCCGTAACGCAGGCGGAGCACGCGCTCCTCGCGGTCGGTCAGGTCTTTCATGATGTCGTAAAGTTCATCTTTGAGTAAGGACTTGGTCGTGAATTCGCTGGGAGACTGGGCATCCTTATCTTCGATAAAGTCGCCTAAATGGGAATCATCTTCCTCGCCGATCGGGGTTTCTAAAGAGACCGGTTCAAGGGCAATTCTTTGAATCTCGCGGATCCGTTCCGGAGACATGATACCTTCGAGTTTGAGCGAAATTTCTTCCGCAGTCGGCTCACGGCCTAACTCTTGGACGAGTTGGCGTTGGACGCGGGTCATCTTGTTGATGGTTTCGACCATGTGAACCGGAATACGGATGGTGCGGGCTTGGTCAGCGATGGCGCGGGTAATCGCTTGGCGGATCCACCACGTCGCATAGGTTGAGAACTTAAAACCCTTGGTATAATCGAATTTTTCGACGGCTTTGATCAAACCCATGTTGCCTTCTTGGATTAAATCGAGGAAGAGCATGCCACGGCCGACATAGTGCTTGGCGATGCTGACGACTAACCGTAAGTTCGAGTTGATGAGTCTTTGTTTGGCTTCTTCATCGCCGGCGACGATCCGCTTGGCGATATCGATTTCTTCGTCCGGTTTCAAAAGATCGACGCGGCCGATTTCTTTCAGGTACATTTTGACGGAATCGTTGACTTTGACGTCGCCGCTCACGAACGCTTCGAGGTGTTCGACATCGGCTTCAACGTCTTCAGGGGCAATATAGTCGGTTTCTTCAACCACTTCGTCGGTTAAGTCATTCTTTAAATCTTTTTCGATGAGTTTTTCATCGACTTCGAGGTTTTCGATGTCGATGGCTTCTTCGGATTCTTCGCTGGTGACCTCAATGCCTTTTTCCTTGAAGTAATTAATCAAGCCTTCGGTATCCTCATCGTTCAAATCAAAATGAGCGACGGCTTCAAAAATGTCTTCCTGGGCAATATAGCCCATCGTTTTCGCTTTCTTTTCAAAGCGTTTTTTGATGTCGTCTAAAGTTTCGATTTCTTCGTCGATAATCGGCAGCGCGTCTTCGTCTTCTTCAACGGCCGCTTTCTTTGCGGAAGCCTTTGGCTTCTTGGTGGACGTCACGGGTTTTTCCGCTTTGGGGGCCTTGACGGCCTTTGGGGTCTTGTCAGCCTTGGCCGGTTTCTCGGCTTTGAGCGCTTTGACGGCGACGGGTTTTTCCGCGGCGGGCTTTTTCGCTACCGGTTTGGCGGCAACAGGCTTTTCCACGACAGTTTTGGTTTCAACCTGCTTAGCGGCGACTGGTTTCTTTACTTTCTTGCTTTCCATTGGTACGTCCTCCTATTTGGTTTTCGCAACGTTTGCGGTCATGTCTTTCTTAAATTTCTTCTTGTTATAAGCAGCAATGATCCGTGCTTTTTCGATATCGGATTTGCCTACAAGCGATTTTTCGAGCACTTCTTTGTCGTAAAGGTCTTGGCGTTCCTCGACAATCACCTGATGACACTCTTCAAGAAGGGTGTCGGTGCATTCAGGATGGAAGTTTTCAAGCGTGATGGTCGTGATTTCGTTCTGCATCTGGCCTTTGGGGTCCACTTCGCTTTGAGCGAGCTCGGTCAGCAGGGTCGGAATCTCGATTTTTTCGTTCTTGGACTTATATTCAACGATGAAGTTGGCGATGTTGCGGTACAACTCATCATAGAAATACTCGATTTTGGCCTGATAGAAGTCGACTGCGGCCGGATTACGCAGCATTTGGTACAATACCTCTCGCTCGGCCAATTGGAACTTCCGGAGCGTTTTCCGCTCGGGATGGAATTGGGCGATGACGTTATCGCTGCCCTTATCCTCTTTGGCTTGGTTCTCGCGGACCAAGTCTTTGATGGTCTCGACCGTGAAGCCGCTCGACTTCGCCAGGTTGAGGATATAATCTTCAAGCTCTAGGCGATTGGTCGTCGACACGAGCAATGGAATGAAGTCATTGACCAGTTTTTTTCTTTCTTCAAGGGTCTTTAAGGCATTGGTCTGTTTGTAATAATTGAGGGCGAATTCCGCGCGGTCAATGAGATGGTTCATGTACTGTTTTAAGGCTTCCGATCCTTCTTCTTGAAGGATGTCATCGGGATCCCGTTCATCATTTTGGTTAGAGACGATGCGGTATTTTAAATGTTCTTCATCGAGCTGTTTAAAGATTTTCATCATGGCGCTCTGGCCGGCATTGTCGCCATCGAGGCATAAGCGAATCTCGGCGCCCATTTTACGGAGCATGACGATGGGTTCTTTCGAAAGATTCGTGCCCATCAAGGCAACAGCGCTTTCAATGCCCACCTTTGAGAGGGCAAAGACGTCCAT
>JAPLKQ010000117.1 GCA_026387995.1 Bacillota bacterium | reverse complement strand
CGGAATGCATAAGACCGCGAAAATACCTGCTGTCGAACTTATTTTTACCACGCTTCATAGCGGTGGTAAATTTTCTGACAAAGCCTATACGAGCAGCGCCGGTCTCCACGGCGTCGGCGCCTCTGTTACAAATGCCTTAAGTGAATGGCTTGATGTCACCGTTTACCGTGACGGCGTCGTCAGTCACATAAAATTTTCTAACGGCGGCCATACGATCGTTCCTTTAGAGATTCTTGGAAAGACCAACAAACATGGCACGACGGTTAGGTTTAAACCCGATGCCAAAGTGTTCACGACCGTCGACTTCAAGTGGGATACGATTTATAACCATCTTCAGGAATCCGCCTTCTTGATGAAAAAAGTCCGTTTCATCCTCAATGATGAACGTTCAAACCTGTCTCAAGAATTTTACTATGAGAATGGCTTAACCGAATATATCGGCGTTCTTAACCAAAATAAAGAACCTCTTTCTCCGATTATTGACTTTGACGATACCACCAGCGATATCAAGATCGAAATCGCCTTTCAGTACTGCTCGCTAGATTACAACGAGAACATACTTTCCTACGTAAACAACGTCCGGACGAAAGATGGCGGTACCCACGAGACCGGTTTTAGAGCCGCAATCACACGTGCCGTCAACGATTTCGCGAATAATAATAATTTGATAAAAGGGAAGAATAATCTTGAAGGTTCAGACATCCGTGAGGGTTTAACCGCTATTCTCAGCCTCAAGATCCCGGAATCAAAACTTGAGTTTGAAGGACAGACAAAAGGGAAGTTGGGGACACCGGAAGCAACGACGGCAGTTCAAAATTTCTTTTATCAGAAGCTCACTTATTACTTAGCCGAAAACAAAGACTTTGCCTTGAGCCTCATCAAAAAATGTGTCGACAGCCAGAATGCCCGGCTTGCCGCCCGTAAAGCTAAAGACGATGCGCGGACGACCAACAAGGCCAAAAGCGGGCGCGACCGTTTACATCAGGCCATCTTGCCACTCCGTGGAAAACCTTTGAACACGGACTCCATTACCATCGAGCAGATGCTGAAAAACGTCGAGTTTGCGACTCTTGTCGATACCATCGGGGCTGGCGTTGGCCAAAACTTTGACATCAGCGAATCCCACTATGGCAAAATCATCATCATGACCGATGCTGATACGGATGGCGCCCATATTCAGACGCTTTTATTGACCTTCTTCTACCATTTCATGCGTTCTTTAATCACGCATGGTTGCATCTACATCGCCGTCCCGCCGTTATATCGCGTCATGCGCGAAAACGATCACCGGAAGTTCTTTTATGCCTGGGATGACAAAACCCTTGAAGACGCCAAAAGCAAGATTGGCGGATCCTATATCATTAACCGCTATAAAGGCCTTGGCGAAATGAGTTCTGAACAACTGAAAGAAACGACGATGAGCCCACAATCGCGCACTTTAATCCGTGTCAATATCGAGGATCCGCTGGTCGTTGAGCAACGCATCACGGTCTTGATGGGAAAAGATACGACCATTCGCAAAAAATGGGTCGAAGAAAACGTCGACTTTAACTATGTCGATACTTTCATCAAGGAGGTAAAATAATGGCTAAAAAACCAGTCGTAACGCCCAAAGCGTTCGAGGAAAAAATCATTATCAGCCCACTTGAGGATGTCATGGGTGAGCGTTATGCCACTTATGCCAAATATGTCATTCAGGATCGCGCTATTCCCGATGTCCGCGATGGTTTGAAACCTGTTCAGCGCCGCATTATTTATGCCATGTATCTCGATGGCAACGTCTTTAAGAAGCCAACCCGTAAATGCGCGACGACAGTCGGGTCCGTCATGGGCCATTTCCACCCACACGGCGACTCTTCGATTTATGAAGCGTTAGCCCATATGTCGCAGGATTGGAAATTCCGCTTACCGCTGATCGATTTCCAAGGCAACAACGGTTCTATCGATGGCGACTCGCCAGCCGCTCACCGTTATACCGAAGCCCGATTAGCCGAAATCAGCGAAGAATTGATCCGCGATATCGAAAAAGACACGGTTGACATGCAGCTGACGTTCGACGACACGAATTTTGAACCAACGGTTTTACCGGCACGTTTCCCTAACCTATTAGTCAACGGAACCCAAGGTATTGCCGTCGCTTTAGCGACCAATATCCCGCCTCATAACTTAGTGGAGGTGACCGAAGCGGTTCTTTACCGCATCAATCATACCCACGTGACCATCGATGATCTTTTACAATTCGTCAAAGGCCCGGATTTCCCGACCGGAGGCATTATTTCTACCGGTGACGGCTTAAAAGCCATCTATGAAACCGGCCGTGGACGCGTCGACGTCATTTCCCGTACCAAAATCGTGACGGAGAACGAACTCACGCAGATCATCGTCAGCGAAATTCCCTTTGGCGTCATCAAGAGTAAACTCGTCCGTGACATCGACATGATTCGCCATAACAAAACCATCGACGGCATCCAAGAAGTCCGCGATGAAAGCGATCATGAGGGTTTGCGGATTGCGATTGATCTCAAAAAAGAAGCCAATCCCGAGATTATTTTGTCCTATTTGATGAATAAAACGGAACTACGGACCGCCTTTAACGCAAACATGGTCGCTATCTGCAATGGCCACCCGCGTACTTTAAACTTGCTTCAGTTCATTGACGCCTATATTGACCATCAAGTGGCGGTCATCTCCCGTCGCAGCACCTTTGATTTAGCGAAAGCTCGCGCCCGCATCCATATCGTCGAAGGTCTCATCAAGGCTATCTCCATTTTGGATATCGTCGTTGCGACCATCCGGGCGAGCAAAGACAAAGGCGACGCCAAGAAAAACCTTATCGCCAAATTCGGCTTCAGCGAAGAACAAGCCGAAGCCATCGTCGTTTTACAGCTTTACAAATTGACCAATACGGACGTGACCATTCTCACGAACGAGATGAAAGATCTCGAAAAGAAAATTGCCGAGCTTGAAGGCATTCTTTCTGACCGCAAGAAGCTCGACAAAGTCATCATC
>JAPLKQ010000115.1 GCA_026387995.1 Bacillota bacterium | reverse complement strand
CATTCCATCGCTGAGTTAAAAGAGGTCGTCGACAATAAAGGCGGCTATGCCAAAATGATGTGGTGCGGCCATCAGGACTGCGAAGACAAGATCAAGGAACTGACGAACGCTACGGCCCGCTGCATGCCGTTTGATCAAGTCCCGTTTGACGACAAGTGCCCAATCTGCGGACATAAAGCCACGAAAGTCGTCCTCTTCGCGAAAGCTTATTAATAATAGAAACGTCTCCCCTGGGGACGTTTTTTCTTCCGGATTTATTTCTTGAAAGGAACGGGCTCGTATGCTAATATTTAGTAGCGTTACGGAGCAATACCCAAGCGGTGAAGGGGCGTCCCTGCTAAGGACGTAGGTCGGGTAACTGGCGCGAGGGTTCAATTCCCTCTTGCTCCGCCATGACAAAAACAAAGACATGCCATCACGATTTGGCATGTTTTTTTGTTGGTTTCGACAAAGCCATCCGTTTGTATTAAGATGAATTCGATAGAAAAGGGATTTAAATCATGAAAAAACCTTTCGTACACTTAACGATTGCGCTTGCCTGCTCCGCTTTTACCTTGATTTCATGCGGGAATTCGAGCGAATCACTCTCTTCAAGCAGCGCATCTGACATATCAGAGTCATCCGCTTCTTCGCTACCAATTTCCTCGAGCGAAAGTTCCTCGGAAGATACCAATAATCCGATCATCAGCACTAAATACCGAACATATTATCAGATTCTCATCTACTCTTTTGCCGATAGCGACGGCGACGGTATCGGTGATTTTAAAGGCATTGCCGATAAATTTGACTATTTAAAGACCCTAGGCGTTAATGGGTTATGGCTATCGCCCGCGCATCCGGCCACTTCTTATCACGGGTATGACGTTCTGGATTATTACATGATTAACCCACACTATGAAACCACCGGCTATACGTTTGACAACTTTATCGCTGATGCTAAGGCCAATGACATCGCGATCATCATGGACTTAGTCTTAAATCACACATCTAACGAGCATACGTGGTTTACCCAGGGTCTCAATGCCTTCAAAAACAATACGGAATCTAAATATAAAACCTATTACACTTATAGCTTGACACAGACGACGCAGTGCCCGAACAGCATGAACGGCGTTTATTACGAGTCGCTATTTTCTAGTGGCATGCCAGATTTGAACTATGACAATCCCGAAGTCCGGGCTGAGGCAATCAACATTGGGAAATATTGGCTTGATAAAGGGGTTTCCGGATTCCGTCTCGATGGCGCCATGCATATTTTCACGAACTACGCGAGCCCGACCTTCTCGACAGACAAATGGAACAATGACGTGTACGATAAAAACCTCGCGTGGTGGAACGAATTCTACACGGCGATGGTGGATGAGAACGAAGAGGTCTACATGGTCGGCGAAGTTTGGAGCACCGAAGCGAAAGTCGAAACGTATTACGCCGGCGGGATGGACAGTTTCTTTAACTTTGACGCCCGTGGGAAAATCACGAACGCTATAAATGGCGCCCTTG
>JAPLKQ010000096.1 GCA_026387995.1 Bacillota bacterium | reverse complement strand
TTTTAGAGAACTTCGGATGGTGAAAAGAAGTAGCGGAAACCCGTGAAGTCGCTTGCAAGATAGAACTGAAGAGTTCCGTCACCGGCGTTAACGGCATTTGAGAGCATCCTATGGGTGAATTAAGGTGGTACCGCGCAATGGCGTCCTTAACATCGGGACGCTTTTTTATTTTCAGGAGGAAAATGTATGGCACTAGACAAACGATACGATCACAAGATTGTGGAAGAGAACAAGTACGAAACTTGGAAATCCAAAGGTTACTTCACGGCCGGCGATAAATCTAAGCCTCGTTTTAGCATGGTTATCCCACCTCCGAACGTTACCGGAAAACTGCATCTTGGGCATGCGTGGAACACGACGATCCAAGATATTTTGGCACGCTATAAACGCGCCAAAGGATTTGATGTTTTATGGCTTCCTGGTATGGATCATGCCGGTATCGCGACTCAGGCAAAAGTTGAGGCAAAGCTTCGTAAAAAAGGCATTTCTCGGTTTGATTTAGGGCGCGAAGGCTTCCTCAAGGAAGCATGGGCATGGAAAAAAGAATACGCCGAAGATATCCATTGGCAGTGGTCCGTCATGGGACTGGCCATCGATTATTCCCGCGAACGTTTTACCCTTGATGAAGGACTTAACGAAGCCGTTCGCGAAGTCTTTGTCGACCTTTATAAAAAGGGCCTTATCTATCGTGGCGAACGCATCATCAACTGGGATCCAGTGCAGATGACCGCGCTGAGCAATATCGAAGTTATCCATAGCGACGATGAAGGCGAGTTTTATTACTTCCTTTATCGTTTCGAAGGACAATCCGAAGGTCTTGTGGTGGCGACGACTCGCCCAGAGACGATGTTTGGTGATGTCTGCTTAGTGGTGAACCCGAAAGACGAACGTTTCATTCAATACGTTGGCAAAAAAGTCATTAACCCAGCCAATGGTCAATTACTACCGATTATCGCTGATGATTATGTAGATATGAACTTTGGTACAGGCGCGATGAAATGCACGCCAGCTCATGACCCCAATGACTTTATCATTGGCGAAAAGCACCACCTTGAACACCCGATTTGCTTGAACAAAGACGCAACGATGAACGCACTGGCTGGAAAATATCAAGGCCAGGATCGTTTTGAATGCCGAAAACACCTTGTGAAGCAAATCGAAAAAGAAGGCAATCTTGTAAAAATTGAACATGTTGTTCACCCGGTGGGACATAGTGAACGGAGCGGCGCTGTCATCGAACCGTATTTATCAAAGCAATGGTTCGTTAAGATGCGTCCTTTAGCTGAACAGGCATTGAAATTCCAAGAGGGTCCAGACGCCATTAAGTTCTATCCAGACCGCTTTGGAAAAGTATTTTCTTCTTGGATGGACAAGGCCGAAGATTGGTGTATTTCAAGACAGCTGTGGTGGGGGCATCAAATCCCTGCTTATTACCATAAAGAAACCGGCGAAGTTTTGGTCAGCGTCAAGCCTCCGAAAGATATTCAAAATTATACTCAAGACGACGACGTCTTAGATACATGGTTCAGCTCTGCCTTATGGCCATTCTCAACGCTTGGCTGGCCCCGTAAGACCCAAGACTTGGCTCGTTATTTTCCGATTGACGTCATGGTCACTGCCTACGACATCATTTTCTTCTGGGTATCGCGCATGATTTTCCAAAGCCTTGAATTTACCGGCAAAAAGCCTTTCAATGATGTTTTGATTCATGGCTTAATTCGTGATGCTCAAGGCCGAAAGATGAGCAAATCCCTCGGCAATGGGGTTGATCCGATTGAAATCATCGATAGTTATGGCGCAGACGCTCTCCGATATTTCCTGACAACCAATAGCACGCCCGGGCAAGATACCCGATACATTGAAGAGAAGG
>JAPLKQ010000070.1 GCA_026387995.1 Bacillota bacterium | reverse complement strand
TCGAGCATTTGCGTGGCGGTGATGACCGGTTTTCCGGCGACGCGGCATTTATGGACGATTTCTTTTTGGACGAGCGGGACTTGCTCCGGCGGGATTTCAACGCCTAAGTCTCCACGGGCGACCATGATACCGTCGACAATTTTTAAGATTTGGTCGAGATGTTCAACGCCTTCGGGGTTCTCGATTTTAGCGATGATCGGCATATTCGGTTTGCCGTAGCGCGCCAAAATGACTTTGACATCGAGGACATCTTGCGGTCTCCGCGTGAAACTGGTGGCGACCATGTCGGCATCGTTTTCGCAGCTGAACTTTAAGTCTTGTTCGTCTTTCGGGGAAATATAAGGCATCGATAAACGGGCAAACGGGGCATTGAGTCCCTTATGGTCTTTCAATAGGTGCGTATTTTCCGCTTTGACGACGAGTTCGCGGAGCGTGGCGTCTTTTTCAATGACGACCAAATCGAGGTTGCCATCGTCGATTTTGAGGTGGTCGCCGACGTTGACGTCATCAAAGAGCTGTTTGTAAGAAACCGAAAACTTCGTGGCGTTGCCGAGGAGCGGTTCCATGGAGATGCGGATGATGGAGTCCCGTTCGATTAAAGCGGTGCCGCCGTCTAATAATCCTGTGCGGATTTCCGGACCCTTCATGTCTACCATGACCGGGATGAAAACGCCGTATTCTTTTTCAATGCGGCGGACCAGTTGGATTTTCGCGGTATGGCTTTCGTAATCGCCGTGGGCAAAATTAAGCCGGACGACGTTCATGCCGGCCGCGACGAGCTCCAAGAGCTTTTCATAGGTGTCGCTGGCAGGACCGAGGGTGCAGATAATTTTCGTTTTCTTGTTGATGTTGATCATAAGAAATCTCCCATGCCTATTTAAGGGTGGCAATTACATTCAATAATTGGACGTGCTTATCGCGTTCGAGTTTTAAAGCATCATAAATATCGTAATCTACTAAATGGTTTTGAACGATGCCGACGCAGCGGCCGCTCTTTCCCTGGAGTAATAATTCAATCGCGAAAACGCCCATACGGGCGGCGAGAATACGGTCAAAAGCCGTGGGGGAGCCGCCTCTTTGGATACGGCCTAAAACTTCGGCGCGGGATTCAAAACCGGTTTCAATCTCGATTTCGCGGGCCAAGTCTTTGACGTCAAATAACTTTTCGCTGACGATGACGAGGGCGTGGCGTTTGCTGTGCGTCTTTAAATCACGCAAAGTCGCCATCACTTCTTCTTTGGGAAGTTGATGGTCAGGGGAAATGATCAGCTCCGCGCCGCAAGCGACGCCCGAATACAGGGCCAAATCGCCGCAGTGATTGCCCATGACTTCAATGACGGAGCAGCGTTGATGCGAGGAGCTCGTATCACGGAGTTTATCGACGCATTGCACGATGGTGTTCAGCGCCGTGTCAAAACCGATGGTGTAATCGGTACAGGCCAAGTCATTATCGATGGTGCCCGGAAGGCCGATGCAGTTGATGCCCATCTCGGTCAGTTTCTTGGCGCCCATATACGTGCCGTCGCCGCCGATGACGACCAAAGCGTCAATGCCATATTTCTTTAATTGCTCAACGCCTTTTTTACGGACTTCGATATCGGCGAATTCCGGTAATCGGGCGCTCCGGATGACGGTGCCGCCCCAAGCGATGATGTTAGCGACGAAAGTACGGTCGACTTTTTCGATAGAACC
>JAPLKQ010000056.1:3925-5089 GCA_026387995.1 Bacillota bacterium | reverse complement strand
TTGACCTGACGGAATCGATCGCCACGGATTTACTGGACCGCATCGTCAACGCCGAGATGGTGACCGTCAAAACGGAATTCTACGAAGCCGAGAAACCGGTCGCTAAACCTGTGGAACAGCCTCTTCCTGTCGAAACTCCAAAACCGGTGGTCGTCCAACCTGTGGAACAACCCCGCATGGTCGAAGCGGTGAAGCCTGTCGAGGCCCCAAAGTCAGTCGTGGAACAGCCGAAAGCGGTTGAGCCGCCGAAACCCGTCGCCGTCGAGAAACCGAAACTCGAGATTAAGCCGGAACCGTCCATCGTCGAAAGTAAACCGACAAGCGGCGCCCCGATTCCCGAATACGAACCGTCCTCGCCCACGACCAATCCCATCAATTATGAAATGCGCGTCGCCATCCCGACGATGCCCGTGGGACTCGACGAGAAAGATGCCGCCCGCATCGAAGAAAACCTGCTTGAGATCAATCCCCGCCTGAAGAAAGGCGAAGCCTATTTCTATGCCCGGCACTGCACGATCGGAAAGTATTATACTATCGCTCAATACAAAAAGAACCTAGACTGTGCCTATGAGACCGCCCGTACTTCCATGGACCATCTTGTTTATGAAGGCTACTACCGCAAGGAAATGCTCAAGAACAAGTTTATCTATACGCCCATTCCTCGTCGGTAGGAAGGAGAAACCATCATGACACTATCGAGCTCAAGTTTCTTAGACAATTCCGTCATCACGCTCATCGTCATCATCCTGTTCTTTGCCCTCGTGGCCCTGGTCGTCTTTTTACTTCGCAAATACGTCAAGGCTTTTAAAACCCCGGACGTCAAAGTCGATAAGGAAACGGCCGCCAGAGAAGACTTGGACCGCGTTTTAGTCAAAGTCGAAGATGAGAAAACCAAAGAAGAAATGGAAAAATTCCATGAGGAAGAAAAAAAGAAGTAACGCGCTGTACGTCCACGTCCCGTTTTGCCAACATCTTTGTCATTACTGCGATTTCACCAAACTGCTTTATGACGAAAAGAAAGCCGATCTCTATATCGACCGCTTGATTACGGAGATTCAGGGCTATGGCATTACGAACGTGGCAAGCCTCTATCTCGGCGGTGGCACGCCGACCGCGCTCTCGCTGAGCCAATTGGAAAAGTTACTGAAGACACTCGCACCCTTG
>JAPLKQ010000056.1:0-3809 GCA_026387995.1 Bacillota bacterium | reverse complement strand
TATCAACGTCGACTTGATTTATGGGCTTCCAACGACCGATTTGACGATCGTCCGTGAAGACCTAAGCGCTCTGCTCGACCTCCACGTTGACCATATCTCGACGTACGCTTTGCTGGTCGCTCCGCATACCGTCTTTTTCGCCCATCATGTCGCAGAACCGACCCAAGAAATGGCCCGCGAGCAGTATGACCTCATCCTGAGCACGCTCCGCCAAGCCGGGTATGAACGTTACGAAGTCTCCAACTTTGCCCGGAACGGCAAAATGTCTAGGCACAATCTCGTGTATTGGAACGATGAAGCGTACTATGGCGTCGGTCTCGGCGCTTCCGGGTACCTCGACGGCGTCCGTTACACCAACACGAAGAATTTGACGAAATATCTTGCCGGCCAGTATGTCGATCAAAAAGAAGACATCACCCCGGCCATCGAAGAAGAAGACTTCCTGATGCTGAAACTGCGGCTGGCCCAAGGCTTCACGAAAGCCGATTACCAAGAACGCTTCGATACCGACTTCATGAAGAAGTATGGCGATGAAGTGGGGCTCCTCGTTAAAAAGGGTCTGCTGCTTGATGAAAAAGACCGCATCCGTTGCACCGATGACGGCATCATGCTCTTAGATTACGTCTTATTACATCTTTATAAAGAATAGGAGGACAAACCATGGAAATCGCCCGTTATGAACGCCGCTTGCTCGCTTATATGATCGATATCCTGATTTGCCTGGGTCTTGCCGTCGCGACCTGGCTTTTTGTCCGCCAAAACTGGAACTTGACCTATGTCATGCAAATCATCATCTGCGAAACGCTGATGGGTATTTACTATTTTTTCTTTGCCGGCATCGTCCTGCGGTGGACCAACGGCTATACTATCGGCGGGGCTCTTTTCCGTACCAAAGTCATCCATATCGATGACCGCGACATCACTTACCGCGACGCCTTTCTCCGCTCGATGTGCCTGGCGGTGCTCCCGTGGGTGATCGTCAATGCCGCTTATATGCTATTACCGACACGATCGTCATCGACCGCAGACACTGGAAATAGTCCTTCATTCAAACGATTTCTTTTCCAATCATCCTTTGGATGATTTTTTTATATTTGCTCAAAGTTAGCACTTATCTGTTGACAGTGCCAAAAAGATGATTATAATTAGGTTAGCACTCAGGATTTGAGTGTGCCAAAGAGGTGTCACTATGGAACTCAACCGACGCGACCGAATCCTCAAGCTTATCGTTGAGCATTTCATCAAAACGGCTTCCCCCGTCGGAAGCCAGACGCTCATCGAGGAATACCACTTGGATTTTTCGAGCGCGACGATCCGCAGCGAAATGAACGCTTTGGAAACCGATGGCCTGATTGAAAAAACCCATACCAGCAGCGGACGGGTCCCGTCCTCAGCCGGTTACCGTTATTATTGCAGCAAACTCCGCAACTTAAACGTCGATGGCGACATCAAATTGCAGTTGCAGGCCTTGCTCAACAAGAAAGCCCAATCGATTGAAGAAGTGATCAAGGAATCCTGCGAGATTCTCTCCCATATGACCAACCTCGCGAGCATTGTCCTTGGCCCAAACGCCGATGATGAGCACCTTGTTTCCTTACAGGTCATCCCCATCAGCGCCAACACGGCCACGGCCGTCTTCGTCACGGACAAAGGTTATGTCGAAAACAAAACCTTCGTCATCAGCGACAAAATGCCGATCGGCGATGTCGAAAAATGCGTCCACTTGCTGAATGACCGCTTACGCGGGACCGCGATTTCCCACTTAGTCGAGAAGATGGAAGCCATCAAACCGATTTTAGGGGATTACGTCAGCGAGCACGATGTACTCTGCCTCAGCCTGTATGGAAAAGCCGAACTGTTCGAGCAACCGGAGTTCGCGCATGACGCGGATAAATTAAAAAGGATGATTGAACTCCTCGATTCGCCGGAAATCTTCCGCGAAGCCAGCCATAACGGCGATAACATCACCATCAAGATCGGCGACATCAGCGAAGAATATAACGACGTCTCGATCATCACCAGCCGGATTAAGATCCCGGGGAACCCCGACGGCACGATTGCCGTGGTGGGCCCGACCCGAATGGATTACCAGAAAGTCGTGGGCGCCCTCGAATATGTCGTGAAAGCCCTCGATGAATACTTTAAAGAAACGAAACCGAGTAAAAAGGAAGGTGACAAGTAATGAGCGAAGAAAAGAAGAAAGAAGAAACCGTCGAAACCCCGAAAGAGGAAAAGAAAAAGGCGGTTCACGAGCACGAGGCGGCCCTGAAGGCGGCGAAAGAGGAAACGGAACTCTGGAAGAACAAATACTACATGGCCTTCGCCGATGTCGAAAATCTGCGGAAGCAAAACGAAAAAAGTTATTCCGAAGCCTTGAAATACCGTGCCTATGGATTCGTCGAGAAACTCTTGAGCCCTTTGGATGGATTCCACATCGTCTTATCGATGGGAGCCCCCAATCCCGAACTCAAAAATTACTTAACCGGGTTCGAATACATTTACAAACAGTTGGTTGCCGCGCTTGAAGACGAAGGCGTCAAAGAACTCAGTCCTCCCGTTGGGGCTGACTTCGATACGCATACGATGCAGGCCGTAGATACTGAAGTTGGGGATGGCCCCGTAAACAAAGTGCTTCGTGTCTTAGCCAAAGGCTATATGCTCAAAGACAAAGCTCGTCCCGCCCCTGAAAAGACCGAAACCGAAAAGAAAGTCAGCGATGAAAAACCCGCGACTGAAAAGAAAGAAGAAAACGCAAGCGCCAAAGGCGACGCTTAACGTATAAAGGAGAACAAAACATTATGGCAAAGAAAGAAATTATCATTGGTATTGACCTTGGAACTACAAACTCCGTCGTCAGTTACCGTCAAGCGGATGGCAAAGTCAAAGTCATCCCGAACCCCGAGGGCCACAACACGACCCCGTCGATCGTCGCGTTCAAAGCGAACGGCGAAGAAATCATCGGCGACGCCGCCAAACGGCAAGCCGTAACCAACCCGGAAAACACCATCGCATCGATTAAACGCAAGATGGGAACCGGTCAAAAGGTTCATATCCCGGCCGTCAACAAAGATTTCACCCCGCAAGAAATCAGCGCCAAGATTTTGACCTACATGAAGAACTATGCGGAAGCCAACCTGGGCCAGACGATCACGAAAGCGGTCATCACCTGCCCGGCGTACTTTAACGACGCCCAACGGCAAGCCACCAAAGACGCCGGCCAGATTGCCGGTCTCGAAGTCGTCCGCATCATTAACGAACCGACTGCCTCGGCTTTAGCCTATGGCATGGAAAACAAGAAGTCCGAACGCATCCTGGTCTTTGACCTCGGCGGCGGAACCTTCGACGTCAGCATCCTCGAAATCGGCGATGGCACCTTCGAAGTCGTGACCACCAGTGGCGATAACCACTTAGGCGGCGATGACTGGGACGAAGTGATTGGCAACTGGATCCGCGATCAGATCCGTCTCCAATATGGCATCGACATTACCGACAAGATGGCGCTTCAACGCTTTAAAGAAGCGGCCGAAAAAGCCAAAATCGAACTGTCCGGCCAACTCGACACGACCATCAGCTTGCCGTTCATCGGCATGTCCAGCAATGGGCCGATCAGCTTTGAAACTAAATTGACCCGCGCCAAATTCCAAGAATTGACCAAACACCTTTTGAAACGCTGCGAAGAACCGGTCCGCCGGGCCCTCGCCGACGCCAAATTAACCGCCAAAGACATCCAAAACGTCTTACTCGTCGGCGGTTCCATCCGTATGCCGGCCGTCCAAGAACTGGCGCGCCAAATCATGGGTAAAGAACCG
>JAPLKQ010000198.1 GCA_026387995.1 Bacillota bacterium | reverse complement strand
ATTCGTTATGAGTATGGCTTCTTCCGTCAGAAAATCGTCAATGGCAAACAAATCGAAGTCCCGGATCAATGGCTCGTGAACGGCAACGTTTGGGAAGTCCGAAAATACAAACACGCCGTCGAAGTGAAGTTCTACGGCAATGCCGAAACCTATATCAAACCGACCGGCGGTTACGCCATTCGGACCGTGAATGCCGTTTGCGTGAAAGCCGTGCCTTACGATATGAGCGTGGTGGGCTACCGGAATCACGTTTCCAATAACCTTCGTCTTTGGAGTGCCGAACCCAGTTAGGAGAACCTCCCGAAGAATCAAAAATTCGAAGACTACCTGCAAACCCTCCGTGAACTCTGCCACGGGTTATACCCCGATGACAGCACCGAGCACGGCCGTTTGCTTCGTTTACGGCAACAATATTTTCTCGTGAGCGCCGGATTGCAAAGCGCCATGCGCGGACACAAAAACCGTTATGGGTCGCTCGACGATATCTGTGATAGTTACGTCTTCCAACTCAACGATACGCACCCCATACTCGCTATCCCGGAGATGATGCGCCTTTTAATCGATGAATACGGCTATAGCTGGGATGCCGCTTGGTACCAAGTGACTCATTCCATGGCCTATACGAACCATACGATTATGGCCGAAGCTCTTGAAAAATGGCCGGTCCAATACGTGCAACAATTGATTCCTCGTTGCTACATGATTATCGAAGAAATCAATCGTCGTGCCGGCATCTTCTATAATGAGCGCGGCATTTCCGAAGACAAACGCCGGAATATGGCAATTATCAAAGATGGCATGGTCCATATGACTAATTTGGCGATTTACACCTGCTTCAGCGTGAACGGCGTCGCCAGTTTGCACACGAAAATACTCGAAGAATCCACCTTCCATGATTTCTACGAGTTGTTCCCTAAAAAATTCAACAATAAAACCAACGGCATCACGCATCGGCGGTGGTTCCTTTACGCCAATCCTAAATTAGCTGCCCTGACGACCGCGAAAATCGGCGATGACTGGATTACGGCGATTGATGAGATCGAAAAATTAAAGCCGTTTGTCGATGACAAGAAGCTGCAAAAAGACTTCCTGGCCATCAAAATGGAAAACAAAGTCAAACTGGCCAAATATATCAAGGCAAACAACGATATCGATATTGACTTAAACTCCATGATTGACGTGCAAATCAAACGTCTGCATGCCTATAAACGGCAGTTGATGAATATTTTCCACATCATGTATCTCTACCATCGCATGAAAGCCGACCCGAAGTTCCGTATTTTCCCGCATACGTTCATTTTTGGCGCCAAAGCCGCCCCCAGTTACGTGTATGCCAAAAAGATCATCGAACTGATTAACGCGGTGGCCAAGATCGTGAATAACGATCCGGATGTCAACAAGTTCATGAAAGTCGTCTTTATCGAAAACTATGGCGTCAGCCTCGCGGAGCTCATTATCCCGGCCGCGGACATCAGCGAGCAGATTAGTTTATGATGAACGGCGCGATCACGCTCGGCACCCT
The DNA here is from genome assembly GCA_026387995.1 of Bacillota bacterium. GTDB lineage: Bacteria > Bacillota_I > Bacilli_A > RFN20 > CAG-826 > CALMWE01. Next base: position 1,015 of record JAPLKQ010000198.1, on the reverse strand, counting down.
AGATGGCGCCAATATTGAAATTTCTGACCGCGTGGGTCCGGATAACTGCGTAATTTTCGGCCTTAAGGCCGATGAAGTGGCGGCGCTTACCTCCAGCGGTGAATACAATCCGTGGGATATCTACAATGCCGACCCGCGCATTAAGACCCTTATCGATTCGCTCATCGACGGCACTTGGTCCGATGGCGATGACGAGGCCTTCCGCCCCATTTTCGATGAAATCATGTACCATAACGACGAATATTTCATACTCAAAGACTTCGATGCTTACGTCAAAGCCCAAGAAAAGATTTCCGCCATCTACCTCGATAAAACGCGGTGGGCCCGGATGTGCCTTTACAATATCTCGATGTCCGGATTCTTCAGCAGTGACCGCACGATCAAACAATACAATGATGAGATTTGGCATCTCAAACAATGCTGCACCTTATGATGCGCATCGATTTAGCTCCTCTCTATGAGGACCAGGCGGGGTTAGATGCCCGCATCCATCAAGAACACCAAGTCGACTATCCGGTGACGCGGAGGAAACGTCTCCTCGCTTTAATCGTGGAACTGGGCGAACTCGCTAACGAGACCCGTACCTTTAAATTTTGGTCCCGCAAAGGCCCCTCGGCCAAAGCCGTGATTCTCGATGAATATGCCGATGGATTGCACTTTTTGCTCTCGCTCGGCATTGACTTAAAGAATGATAAAAAAGTTATGACGCTCCGTCAGTCAAAGCTTCCTTTGACGGAACAGTTCTTAAAGGTTTACGCACGTTCAACCGACTTAGCCGCCCACTATGATTTGAAACACTATTTAGCGGCCTTGCAATCCTTCTTGAACTTGATTCCCGCCCTTGGCGTTACCACGACGGAAGTCATCGATGCCTATCACGCCAAACTGGCCGTCAATTACCAACGCCAAAACACCTTATACTAAAGCAAAATACGGAAGCGTATAATGAAAATCATCACTTTTCGATGGAGGAAATCGATATGACTGAAAAAGAAAGACTCAAGTTTCTCAAACA
>JAPLKQ010000018.1 GCA_026387995.1 Bacillota bacterium | reverse complement strand
GCCAACGGATCAACGTGTCCCAGTAAGTCGAGTTTCAGAACGTTATCGTGAATCGCATGGAAGTCGAAGTGGGTTGTCTTCCAATTGGATTCCTTGTCGTCAGCCGGGTATTGAATGGGGGTAAAATCGTAGACTTCGAATTCATCGGGAATGACAACAATGCCACCAGGGTGTTGGCCTGTGGTTCGTTTGACGTCTTGGCATCCCGCGGCCAAGAAAGAAATATCAGCACGTGTCACCTTAGTCAGGTCTCGTCCGGAACGCTCATAATATCCTTTGGCGTATCCGAAAGCGGTCTTTTCCGCCACTGTTTCAATGGTTCCGGCTCTAAAAACGTTGTTCGCTCCGAGTAATTCTTTCGTGTAATCATGGGCTCTTGATTGATAATCACCAGGGAAGTTTAAATCGATATCTGGGACTTTTTCTGCGTTGAAACCTAGGAAAGTCGCAAAAGGGATATTCTGACCATCATGATGCAAATCGGCACCGCATCGCGGGCAGATTCGATCAGTCAGGTCATAACCAGAAAAGACATCCGGTTGATTGACGAATTCAGTGTAATGGCATTTCGGGCAATTATAGTGAGGCGCTAAAGGATTAACCTCAGTGATACTTGCCATCGTCGCCACAAAGCTTGAACCGACGGAACCACGTGAACCGACCATGAAGCCATCTTCGTTGGCCTTCTTAATAATCTTGTGGGCAATATAGTAAATAACCGAGTATCCGTTTTTAGTAATACCGCTTAATTCGGCTTCTAGACGCTTGGCAACAATTTCAGGTAATTCTGCGCCATAAACCTCGTGAGCTTTTTTGTAACAAATTTCAGAGAGGATGTTATCAACATTGGCGATTTTCGGAGTATATAATTTGGTCTTTAAAGGTTTCACGATATCAATTTTATCAGCGATTTTTTGCGTATTTTTAATGACAATCTCAGTGGCTTTTTCTTGTCCTAACCATGCAAAACATTCCAGCATTTCCGTCGTGCTTCTAAAATGTTGGTTCGGATTTTCGAAGGACGTCCGCTTGTCCCGGTTGAAGGGATATAGTGGGTGGTTGATACCACCGATGCCCTTTGCAATGATATAAACATCTCGGTATATTTTATCCTCGGGATTTACATAATGGCAGTCCCCCGTCGCGACGACTGGTTTTCCAAGTTCGGAAGACGCTTCAATGATATCAGTAATGTCCCGTTTTAATACTTCTTGATTTTCAATGGTTTCCATGTCAATCAAAAAGGAGTAATTATCAAGAGGCTGAACTTCGATGTAATCGTAGAATTTTATCTTTTCGAGAAGAATTTCTTTGGTTCTAGTCATGGCGGTATCGAAAACCTCGCCATTGAAACAGGCAGAGCCCACAAATAGATTCTTTCGGTATTTTTCGATGACTTCACGAGGAACCTTCGGTACATCCGCTAAATAATCGATGTGTGAAAGAGAAATAAGTTTAAATAAATCCTTAAGTCCCGCCGCATTTTTAGCTAAGACAATGATGTGTTTTGCACGGAGGTGTTTCAAAAGATTATCGGTCATCTGAAGATTTCCGACATCACGATGTGTCATGTTCTCGTTTTTCTTTGTTAAAGTAACGAGCAACGCTTGCCAAATGTCGTTTAAGACTTTCGCATCATAGTCAGCCCGGTGGGCTTCGCCCTCTTCATAAAGAACGTCAAAGTTTCGAGCAAGATCTCCAAGACGGTGACCGCGGGCTTCCGGAAACAAAAACCGAGATAAGGATAAAGTATCAATGACAGGATTCGTGATCGGCGCTTTTTTCAAACGACGACGTTCTTCATTCAAAAAGCCGATATCGAAATCAGCATTATGAGTGACAAGAATAGAATCGCCAATGAATTTTTCAATTGTCTCAAGTGCTTTTTCAGTGCTGGGTTTTCCTTCAAGCATCGCTTTTGTAATTTTCGTTAATTGTGTTATTTTAGCGGGGATTTCCACGTCATTCCCTGGATTAATCAGAATATCGATGCGGTCCACCACCATGCAGCTGACGAAACGAACGGCGCCAAATTCAATGATGTGTTCGTAACGGGCACTCAAGCCAGTGGTTTCAAAGTCGAGAACGACATAAGAAGGGTCGCGTAAACGAACATCGCTTGGGTTTTGGATGTAGTTCGGTTTATCGTCGACCATGTAAAGCTCGGCACCGTAAATCATTTTAAGATTGTACTTTGCCGCCGCCATTTGAGCATCTGGGAAACCTTGCACAACGCCGTGGTCCGTGATGGCTATCGCTTTATGGCCCATATGAGCCGCTAGGGCGCAGTAACCGTCAATCGTGCCTAATCCGTCCATCGCCGACATTTTCGTATGGAGATGAAGCTCAACGCGTTTTTCGGGGCTATCATCATTTCTCATTTCGTCCCCAGGCAACATTTCAAATAAATGAACCATGACATAAAGTTCGTTGGTATATTTGTCGACTCCAACGGCACCTCGGACATGGATATTGGAGCCAATTTTCACCGCCTCAAGTTTTTCAAGAGTAATAAAGCGATTGTCCTCGATGAATCGCGCGTAAATGCCATTTTTCTGATCGGTTAAACCCACGGCGAGAATAACTTTCCCTTTTTGAGACTTGCGTTCTTCGCGAGAAAAGATTTTCGCGTCGAAATCAACATTCAGGCTATTCGTGTCAAATTCACCGATGTGAATTTTTTGGTAATCTCCACGCTTAAAGATGGCTTTAGAACGGCGTTCTTCTTCCATCGCTTTGTAATTGTCTTCTAACTCTTTGGCCAAAGAGTCTTCGACTTTTTTTTGATATTCTCGGTGTTCTTCTTCAATATCAATATCTTTGCTTTCGGAGTGTTTATCGAGCGTTTTTTCGGCTTCCTTAGTGAGTTTCTTTAATTCTTTTCTATCAACGGTTTCTTCAACAGGCTTAATCCGGCTCTCAAATATTGCTTCATAGGAGATAAAATGCAAGAATTCCGAAAAATCCTTGAGGGCTTCTTTGTATTGTTCGATTTCGGCTTCTTTCGCGAAGAGGACGACGATTTTCCCGTTTTCTTCGGTTAATTCCAAATTATGAGGAATGCGGTATATGGTCTGATACCAGTTTTCAAAAAGAGCGATG
>JAPLKQ010000024.1 GCA_026387995.1 Bacillota bacterium | reverse complement strand
TTGATGTTCTTCACGCAGATCGTCGCTTTGCCGTTCTACCTCAATATGATTAAAAAGAAGAGCAAAGCCTTCGTTTACCGCTTTGGCTCCTTCATTTGGATTATCTCGGCTTTAGCCATCCTTTTCATCCCAGCGAACTCCGCCCCATGGATTATTTACATTCTCGCCGTGGTCATGGGCTTTGGCATCAGCGCTCCCGGACTTATCCCACATACGATGTTTGGCGACGTGGCCGATGCCGGTCAGTTGAAATTCAAACGCCGTCTGGAAGGCCAGATGAGCGGCTTCACCAACTTCATTAACCAGATTGCCCAAGCCTTAGGCTTGTCCTTCGTGATGTTCATTCTCGGGTTAGCGGCTTTCCAAGAGCAAGATTTAACTTTGCCCACGATTACCTCGCAACCCGATAGCGCTCTCCTCGCCATCCGTATCGTCATGGCCCTTTCACCGTTAATCTTCCTCGGTGTCGGTACCCTTATTTCCTATAGCTATAAAATCGACGCCAAACGCCAAGGCCAGATGAAGGCCATAATTGACGCCGGCAACTTTGACGAAGCTGAGGTCAAGACCCTGTTATGATCAAACGTCCGAATCCATTCCTCTGGGTGCCTTTAGCCGGAATCCTCAAAATATCGGCTTATTTTCAAGGTGACCGGATCGTCGAGAAGGTTAAAATCAAACATCCGTCGATCCTCTTGTCGAATCATACGTCTTTTAATGATTACGTCTTCACCACGGCGGCGGTGTACCCGCACCGGGTGAATTACATGGCGGCGGCCAAAATGTTCCACGAACCCGCTAGAAGGCCCTTTTTAAAGCTATCGCGCGCCATTCCTAAATGTGCCTTCCAAGCCGACCTCCGTTCCGTGGTCTCCGCGTTTGAGGTCCTGAAGCATAAGGGCATCGTCGGGATTTTCCCCGAAGGCCAGATTGCGTATCACGGCACCAGCCTAAGACCGCCGTTCTCAATCGCGAAGTTCTTAAAGAAAGCCGGCGTGGACGTCTATCTCGTCCAGCATAAAAACGTGTTCTTGATGGCCCCTCCGTGGACTACCAAAACCTTTAAGGGCCCGGTGTTCACGACGGTCCGCCATCTCTTGACGCCCGAACAATTAAAAACGATGGATGAGCAGGCCATCTTTGACGTGGTGGACCAAGCCCTTCATTTCAATACGGGCGAATATAACCACGAGCATAAACATCATTATCAAGTCCAGGATATCGCTAACTTAGAAAACCTTATTTACGAATGCCCGAAGTGCGGCCATGACGGCCTGGTGGCCGAAGGCCATGTCCTCACGTGTCCGAATTGCCATCACGAAATGGCTTATGATGAATATGGTGAGCTCGGCGGCCAAAGCATCTATGAACATTACGAGCGTCAACGGAAGGCCCTTGAAAAGAAAATCGATGCCGATCCGGCCTATCAGCTATCGTCTCCGGTAACGTTAGTCCGATATAAAGGCAAAGGCCTTGCGCCCTCCGGCGAAGGGGTCTTAACCCTTGACCGCGAAGCCTATGTTTATACGGGAACGGATAAGGGACAACAAGTTACGTACAAGTTCAATACCAAAACGGTTGAGTACTTGCCCACGGACATCGGTCAAGACGTTCAGATTTATGACAGTTACGAAGTCTACCAGTTCTATATGAAAGACAAAATCCTGCCGACCGTGTTCTGCATCGCCGGCGAATATTTCTATCAGCTGAAGACCGCTAAAACCGTCGTTAAGATACCGCCGCCATCGGACGCCAATAAGGAGCCTTGCTTATGAGAACAGATTTATTCGAGATCATCCGTAAACGTTTTTTAAATGTGAAAAACGAGCCTATTTTTGAGCACATCCTGAAGCCGAAGCTGGTCGCGCTCAGCGAAGGCGAAGCGACCCTCTCGATGCATGTCGCCCAAGAACATCTGAACGTCCAGAAAAAAGCCCACGGCGGCGTGCTCGCCTCGCTGGCGGACCTTGCCATGGGCGTTGCCTGCCTGACCTATGAGAAAAAGGCCGTGACTTCTGAATTGCATATCTCATATATCGCCGCGGCCGACGAAGGCAGTGTCGTCCGTGCGGTTTCCAAGGTCATCCATAACGGTAAAACGCTGATGCGGACGACCTGTTCCATCTTTGATGAAAAAGACCGTTTGCTCGTCTCCGCGAGCGCCACGTTCTTCGTTTTAGGCGCGCTTTCCAGTCCCGACACGCCGCTCGGTTTCCCCGGCTTATAAACGTTGATTGACCTATAAAAAGGA
>JAPLKQ010000001.1 GCA_026387995.1 Bacillota bacterium | reverse complement strand
TTTAGAACACACACGTTACTTGGGCAATACGATTGAAAAAATCACGCTTTCGAAAGCCGGCATCGTGAAGCCCGGCATCCCGGTTTTGCTCGGCCGCCTCAATGACGTCGCTTTTTCGACCCTCAAAGGCGTTGCCGACCAGCGTCATTCCCCGATCCTTCAAACCCTTGAACCGCAAAACGTCGTGGTCCATGAGGGACTGACGTTTGATTACGACGGTTATAAAAAACTGACGCTGGACACCCTCGCTTCCTATCAAGCCGATAACGCCTCCGTGGCCATCGCCGCGGTGGAAGCCCTCAAGAAAGACTATCCTTTCAGCGAAGCTGACGTACGCAAAGGCCTCAAAGCCATGTTCATCCCGGGACGGATGGAAATCGTGGGCCATGATCCGCTGATCATTCTTGACGGCGGGCATAATCCCCATGCCGCGGAAGCCTTAGCGGAGGCGATGAAAACTTTTGCCCCAGCCCCTATCTTTATTATTTTCGCCGCTTTCAAAGACAAAAACGTCGAAGCGATGTTCCGGAGCCTCGAAACGGTGACCAAACGCATCGTCGTGACTTCCTTTAACCATGTCCGTGCCCGTCAACGCGAAGACTACGAAGATCTCAAATATCCCTATATCGAGGATTGTCCCCGGTTTTAAAAATAACGACTGCTGCCATGCTCATGTGTTTGGCCATCATCTTTACTCGTTTAATCGTCATTGATATTCCACCTTTCATCCGCATTGGGATTGGTGCGGTGCCCGTCATTTTCGCCAGTGTCATCCTTGGGCCGATTTACGGTGGGGTCATTGGCGCACTTTCCGATATCCTCGGTTTTTTCCTTTTCCCCCACACGGCAGCTATCTATACGCCGTTCGTCACGATTTCCGGCATCTTGCTCGGCGTTATTCCTTACTTTATTTTTGCCCTCACGAAAAAGCTCCGCTATCAAAAGAAACCATGGCCGTTAAGCTATTTATTGATGACGACTGTCTGGGTGTTTTTGTTCATTTATGTGATGACTACCGGCCAAGTGACCATTCGTCTCGATGAGAATACGAGCATTACGTATGTTTTCGACATTTACTGGAAAGTGCTAACGCCGATTATTACCGCCATTATCTTCGGCTTTGCGCCTCGAAATCGTGGTGAATATCGTGTGGGGAAGTGTCTGGAAATCCGTTTTTTTCCATGCTGATTTTATGGTGGTCTTATTCCTTCAATGCCTAATCCTTGTGTTTGCCTTTCCCATCAAAACCTTTATATTGACCTATCTATTTATGATTTATTATCGCTATGTCGATAAAGCAAGGAGCAACAAAGTTGACTAACAAAGAAATAGACGACAAGAAAGCCGTCGAAGTCGTCGAACCCAAAGCGGACGAATCCCAAGTCCCGCCCAAGACGAAGGGCGAGATTATTTTTCCCCGCGTCTGGCTGATTATCTGTGGGGTGCTCCTCCTGATCATCATCATTCTCTCGATCATCGTTAAATTACTTCCAGAATAAAAAGTACGCCGCCCGGGCCCCGTCCCGACGGCTTTTTTATTTGCCTAACCGTGTTAAAATAATCCCGAGGTGTCTTATGAATAACAATAACGTACTAAGAAACCAAACGATTTATCAGGTCTATGTCCGGAACTACAGCAAGGAAGGCACGTTCAAAGCCTTAGAGAAAGACCTTCCGCGCATCAAGGATTTAGGCGTCAGCATCTTATATTTGCTGCCCATTCACCCGATTGGTGAAGTGGCCCGTAAAGGGCTCATGGGCTGCCCGTATTCGATTAAAGACTACCGGGCCATTGCCCCCGAACTCGGGACCCTCGATGAATTTACGCACCTCGTGAAAAACGCCCACGCGATGGGCCTTAACGTCATGATGGATATCGTTTTCAACCACACCAGCCGCGACTCCGTTTTAGTGAAAGAACATCCGGACTGGTATGTCTATAAAGATGGTAAGCTCGCTAACCGCATTGGTGACTGGAGCGACGTCGCGGACTTACGTTTAGAATTACCGGAAGTGCAAGCCTACTTAATCGATACCTTAGTCTATTGGGTCAAACAGGGCGTGGATGGCTTCCGCTGCGACGTGGCGCCGCTCGTCCCCCTTTCCTTTTGGAAAGAAGCGGTGCGGGTCACCGGACTTCTTAATCCAAACCTCGTCTGGCTCTCCGAGTCCGTGGAACCGGGCTTTATCAAATACCTACGGTCGCTCGGTTATACCGGTCAAAGCGATGCCGAGATGTATCAAGCCTTTGATATTCTGTATGACTATGATGTCTTCCCCGCCTTTAATGCGTATTTAGCGAATAAGGGCACGCTGAAAGCCTACCTCGATAAAGTGGCGATGCAGGAATTCCTCTATCCTGCGAATTACCTTAAAATCCATTTCTTTTTTCCAAAAGGGCGTTGGTTTCATCTACGCCGGCCAAGAGACGAAAAATAACCGTCGGCCCTCTCTCTTTGATAAGGAAGTCATTGATTTACGGATTAAAGACCATGCCTTCTACGATTTCGTGAAGACATTGATTGCCCTGAAGAAACTCCCGATATTCAAAGACGCGACCCGGTTTGATATTCTCGAGACCAAAGCCGAAGACCTGATTTTCGCCTCTCTCGGCACGAGCCTCGAAACCGTGTATGGGGTTTTTAACCTCAAATCCCGGAAACGCTCATTAATCCTAGCCATTCCGGACGGTGAGTACCTAAACCTTTTGAATAAGAGTAAAATAAAAATTGATAAGGGACATCTTACAATTAAAGAACCGCTTATTTTAGTGAAACCCGGAAACGAAGGGACGAGATGAACGTGATCAATAAAATCGGAACCCATGAACTCGAAACAGAGCGTTTGATTTTACGTCGTTTCAAACTCACGGATGCCCAAAGCATGTTTACGAATTGGTGCCAAGACCATGAAGTCACCCGTTATTTGACGTGGACCCCGCACGCGAGCCTTGACGTCACTAAAGAATTACTGGCGAAGTGGGTCGCCGAATACGATGACCCGACCACGTTCCGTTGGTGCATCATCGACCGCCTCACTAAAGAACCGATCGGCAGCATCGATGTCGTTAAGCTCGATGAAATCAATAGCATCGCCGTCCTCGGTTGGTGCCTCTCCCGTAAGTTCTGGGGCTTCAGCCTCATGCCCGAAGCGGTGGACGCCGTTATGAAGTTCCTCTTCGAGGACGTCAATATCCACCGGATCGAAGCGTTCCATCATATCGATAACCAGCAATCCGGCCGCGTGATGCAGAAAAGCGGGATGACCCTCGAAGGCATCCGCCGTAAAGCCTGGCTCGATAATAATGGCCATTTCACGGACCTTGCCATCTACGCGATCATCAAAGAAGACTATCTAAGACAAAAAGGAAGTTAACGTCGCGCCTCGCGACGTTTTTCTTTTAACCCCGTTTATCAAAAACATGAAACCTTCGATGGGGCATGAGATTTGACTTTATACTAAAAATCGACTAGGTCATTGTCGTGTTTTTTTCTTTGAAAAACCGCTACTGAAGCCGTATTATTAGAGCAGTGAAGAAAGTCAGGTCCCCATCATGAGCGAAAGAAAAAATCTTAGCCGTGTCGTCGTCAAGAATAACCGCGACATGTTTAGTGAGCGGGAACTTGAAGAAATAGAGACCCTGCGCGCCAACGAAGACACGGACCGTCATGTGGCCAATGTCGACGAGATGCTGGCCGCCATCGACTTATAACTAAAACCCGAGAAACACCGGTCATACGGTGTTTTTTTGTGGCAAAAGAAAATCCCCACGTGTGATGGTGGGGATTCTTAAGTGACTGGTTTCTAGCTGATGCCGACGACGTAGAGGACGACGGTGACGTTCTTCGATAAGGTGATCGAGGAGACTTCGCTGCCGACGCTATCGCTGCTGTCGGTCTTGTAACCGACGCGGTAGGCACTGCCGAGGTTGATGGTCATGCCGGCGTTATTGCCGTTATGGATGACGAGCATCTCGCTCGCAGGATCATCAATGGTCGCGTCTTTGGTCAAACGATAGGCGATCATCGGGGCGCTCGCGACGATGGTATAATCGCCGACGGCGGTCAGTAACGTGAAGTTGCTGGCGACTAAAGCCGAGGTCGAGTAACGGAGCATCGCGTGGGCTTTACGGAAGGCAACCATTTCGACATACTTATCAAAGTAGGTCTTATAGGTAATCTTACGGTCCCATTTTAAGGAGTTGACTTCGTCAGAGGCATTATAGGAGTTCCCGTTACGGGTGCCATCCGAGTTCAACTTTTCTCTCATCAGTTCTTCGCCGGCTTGCATGAAGGGGATACCTTGAGCAAAGAAGGCCATGGACTGCGCCTGTACGTCCACGAGCGGGACATTGGTCCCGGCCGCGGTCAAGCTGGTGGTCAGTTCATCGAATAAGGTGTAGTTATCGTGACAGCTGACATATTCAAGACTATGTTTTGGATCAACGACCACGGAGTTCAGTTTGCCGGCAGCTCCGTTAGTGACTTTTAAGGTTGTGCCGCTGCTGGAAGTGGTCGGTTTAACCCAAGCTTTGATGCCATTACGGATATTGTCGTTGAAGGCACCGATGCTGGGCATCAAGTTTAAGTTCGTTTGCGTCCCGAGCTTAACGGTGCGGGTGGTGGTGGTGGTCATCGTCCAGGGTTCGCCGTTGAGGACGCAGTCCGGGTCGATGGTTTGGATCTTCGCTAAAATTGCGTTCATGGTGACGGTGTCGTGTAACCCCATGAGGTCATAACGGAAACCGCCAATCTTGTATTCGGAGACCCACCAAGCGGCGGAGTCAACCATGAATTTAGAGAACATCGGACGTTCGCTGGCGGTGTCGTTGCCGCAGCCGGAACCTGAAGAGGGGGTGCCGTCTGCTTTATACCGGAAATAGTAGCCAGGAACGATTTTCTGGAAGTTGCTGGAGTTGAGGCCGCTGACGTGGTTATAGACGACGTCCATGATGATACGGATGTCCGCGCTTGCGTAGTCTTTAATCATCGCTTTGGCTTCGCGGATACGGACTGCGCCATCGTACGGGTTGCTGCTGAAACTGCCGTCGACGACGTTGTAGTTAAGGGGGTTATAACCCCAGTTGAATGAGGTATTGACTTCATCGTTATCACTATCGAACATCGGGAGGATCTGTACGGCGTTGACGCCGAGTTCCTTGATGTGGTCGAAACCGGTGCTGACAGTGGTGTCGCCAGCCGTATAAGTCGTTCCGGTTTCATGCATGCCAGCGAACTTGCCGCGGTTACTTTCCGTGCCATTCCAGGTATGATCCATGGTCAGGTCGCGGATCTGTAATTCGTAGATGCTGAGGTCGGTTGGGCTGCTGACAGTGGTGGTACTTACCGCATCCCATCCTTCCGGATTAGTGGTGCTGAAATCAAGAATTTCACCGCGGAGGCCATTGACGCCGGCCGCTTTGGCATACGGGTCGACCACTTCGCTGGTGCCCGAGGAGTTCGTGACGATGTAGGTGAAGTATTTGCCGTTCAGGTCACCGGTGACGGTGGTCTCCCAAACGCCATTGGTGCCCTTGGTCATCGTGTAATTCGTAAAATCATCGTTGCCTAAAATCAGGGAGACGCTTTCCGGCGTGCCGTTATCGAATATATGGAGGAGCACGCTGGTGCTGGTCGGCGCCCATAACTTAAAGGTGCTGCTGGCCGCCGTATAAGTGACGCCTAAATCTTCACCGGTATAGTTATACTGCGAGGTGAAGGAAGAAAGTTCATACAGTTTGTTAATCGAGACGGTGGCGTTACGGACATCATTCACGTCCGCCGAGAAATAGACTTTCACGGTGTAGACGCTGCTGAAGGCCATATCGGCATCGAGAGTGACGGTGGCGGTGGCGTTAGAGAATCCGCTGCCGGTTTTGACTAACGTGCCGTCGGCATAGACTTCGACGGAATACGGGGTATTCGTCGCCGAGACGGAGACGGTACGCATGGTCGTGAACATGGCGCTATTGACGTTATTGAAAATAGAACCTTCGCCATCCACATAAATGGTGGATTGTCCGGTTTGGAGATAGACGTGGATTTCCCCAAATTCGTTGACGGGCCAGTCCGCTAAGCGGATGGAACGGTCGCCGTCAGGGTCTTTGGCGGCCCAGGCGTGGCCGATGGTCACGATGAAGCCGAGATCCTTCAGGGCATTGCCCCAAGTGGAAATGGCATATTGGCCGTAAGCGCCGTAACTGTCGACGCCGTTAAAGTCATAGTTGTTGCCAGTACCGCCATCCATATCCCACATATACATGTTCCAATCCGTATAGTTGGCATCGGTCCGGTGGTAGTGGAAGACGATGGAAGGTTCCGCCAGTGGTGTGTAACTGGTTGGTTGGCTACTGCTTTCGCTACTCGATTCGCTACTGGAAGCACTCGAAGACGAGCTGCTTGCTTCGCTACTGGCTTCACTCGATGAAGCCTCTTCTGAAGATGACGCGCTGGAACTAACTTCTCCGCAACTGACGAGTGAGATTGCGGCAACCAGCGTCGTGAACATAAGAATCTTTTTAATCAATGATGGCATAAATGCGCCCCCTTGCTTTTTTATCTTATCACAATCAGTATTGATTGTAACCCCTTCCAAAAGCGTCTTCGGCAAATAAAAACCCGAGTCCAATCAAGGGCTCGGGTCAGCAGGTAAACTTTAGGAAGGACGCTTCACGACCAGGACCGAGTAGGCTTCGAGGGTGACGGACTCGGAAAGAGCGCTTCCGACGGCGCGGTGTCCGGTGCTGTCATAAATGACATTCACGTTCCCACCAAAGGTGATAAGCGAGCGGAGTAAACCGGTGGTCACGACGTTCCGGGCATTGGCGAAGACATAGATGGTTTCGCTATTTCCGGTATACCAGGCCGCGATGGTGGAGAAGGCTAAGTTGCCGTCCCAGAAACCCATCGATTTACCGACCGAGTTTTCTTTCGTGGCAATCAGGCTTTGAGACGCTAAATGGAATCCTAAGTGGTCTTTCCGTAAAGCGATGGCTTCTTTGTATTTATCAAAGACCGCTTTATAGGTAACCTTATTACCCCATTTATCACCGTTCGTAGCATCTCCGGACTTATAGGAGTTGTGGCTGATATGAAGTCCATTGATCGTGTAGTAGGTATCCGAAGTATCGTCTTCGGCCGCCACTTTGCTACGGAGTATTTCTTCTCCGCCGTTAATAAAGGGGATGCCTTCCGAAAGCAGAACGAGTGAGTTGATGGCGACGCTCGCTTTAGCGACGTCTACGGCATCGACGGTCCCGGAGAGTTGATCGTAGAGGGTTAAGTTATCATGGCAACTGGCGTAGTTCACCGTCTTGGACGGGTTCCAGTTGGCGTAGTTATAATATTCGCCATTCATGCCGGCCATCATGCCTTTGACGCGGTTGATGAACGAAGTGGAAGCAGCGTTATCGGCTTCGCCTTTTTGCATCCAGCCCCATTGGGCACCGGACCAGGAGTTTTCGCCGCGGAGGCCGTTACGTCCGGAGTCATTGAATCCGCCGACGCCGACGAGCGTGCTATAGACTTGTCCGGTCGTGGACATCTGATTACCTGGTAAAGTGGTGCCGCCAGCGGCCCAGGGTTCGCCATAAACGACGATATCGGGGTCAACCGCCGAAAGCGCGGTTTTCACCGCGTTCATCGTGGTGGTATCGATGAGTCCCATCAAGTCAAAACGATAGCCTTTGATCTTGTATTCGCTGGCCCACCAAGTGACTGAGTCAACGATGAATTTACGGGCCATGGTCCGTTCAGTGGCAACTTCGTTACCGCAGCCGGAGCCGTTGCTGTAAGAGCCATCGGCGTTATAACGGAAGTAGTAGCCGGGAACGATTAAGGTAAAGTTACTGGAGGTGGCGGCGGAGACGTGGTTATAGACGACGTCCATGATGATGCGGATGTCGTTACTGGCGTAAGCTTTGACGACTTGTTTGAATTCATTGACGCGGATTTCGCCCCGTCGCGGGTTACTCGAATAAGCCCCATCTAGGACGTTATAGTTCAAAGGGTTATACCCCCAGTTATAGGAAGGATTCATCTCGTTATTGGCGCTATCGAAGAAAGGCATGATCTGAACGGCGTTGACGCCCAGTTCTTTAATGTGGTCAAAGCCTGTTGAAACAGTCGTTTCGCCTTCGGTATAGGTGGTGCCGGTTTCGGCTAAACCTAAGTACTTGCCGCGGTTTGCTTCCGTGCCGGTCCAAGAGAAGTCGCTGGTGAGGTCTCGAACATGCATTTCGTAGACAGTGAGGTCATTCGGCGAGGCAATGTCGCTATAGGAAATACTGTCCCAGCCTTCGGGATCAGTGCTATCAAAATTAAGAATCTGCCCGCGTAAACCGTTGACGCCGGCGGACTTGGCATACGGATCAACGACTTCATTGGTACCCATCGAATTGGTGACCACGTAGGT
>JAPLKQ010000177.1 GCA_026387995.1 Bacillota bacterium | reverse complement strand
GCGGATGGCATCGATGACTTCGGGATCGGTCACCCCAAATTCACAGGCTGCGATGAGACTTCCCGAGAATTGGTGGTAAGCAAACTTTGGCAAATCTTCATATTTGATGGAGCAAATTTCACGAATTTTGCTTTTCATGTCTTCGCCATGAAGGTTGTCTTTGCCAATATCATGGAGTAGCCCAGCAAGGAACGCTTTTTGTGGCTCCAGACCGTTGTTTTCGGCGATTGAATAGGCTAATTTGGCTACCGATACGCTATGATCAAGCCGTCGGTTATTGATAAAGGAATGAAGCTTCTTCATAAAATACAAATCTTGATCGACGATGTAACTGATCACCGAATAGGGCGTATTGAGCGAACGGAGTTCGCGGATGGCTGTGCTGGAGACATCCAGCATCGGGCCGGTGACCAAGGTCATTTTATAGGTGTCGACAATGGCTTGGTCAAGCGGATAGTCGGTTCTTCCATAGGCAATGACATGCGCCAAAGAAGCGATTTCATCAGGATTTTTCCATTCCGGAAATTTGGCAACCTGGTCGAAACCGATCAGATAATAGAGTTCGGCTGTTTTATAGGACTCCGTGAAATGCTTGATGGTGTCGATGGTGTAATTAATCGGGCTTTCGCTGTCGACCTCAAAAAGCGAAATTGAAAACCCGTTGATATTCTGGATGCCTAAACGGAGCATGTCGAGCCGTAGCCTGACATCCGCAGACGGAGATTTCCACCGTGGCTTTTTGGCCAAGATAAAAACAACTTCATCAGCGCCAACCTGCTCTTTGGCCCGTCGGGCCATTTCGATATGACCAAAATGAATAGGATCGAAACTTCCACCGAAAAGTATGACTTTGCGCATGCTTAGTCCAACTCAATTTTCGGTTTGATGGGATTTGGACGATAGAGGACAATGACCCGGCCGATGACTTGAATCACGTCGGCGTGAAGGTTGCTGGCGAGATCAAGAGCAATCTCCATGAGCGGCGCTTCCACCGCTTTCAAGACTTGGATTTTGATGAGTTCATGGGCGATAAGAGCTTTATCAAGCATCTGTAGCGCCGCATTAGAAAGTTCTTTCTTGCCAATCTGGTACATTGGCTTAAGAATGTTCGAACGTCCCTTCAAAAGATTTTTCTGTTTATTGTTTAACATAGTTTCCTCCTATATTTTAGCGGGTTCAGTATAGATGCGGACGCCTTTGGGAGCGAGTACGCGAAGGACTTGGCCATTGCTCTTAAACGTCATCCATCCAAGGCCGGTAATGCCGACATCGACGCGCTTCTCATCTTTGATGATGATTTCGAAAGCCTCAAGGTCTTTGATGCTTTGCACCACTTTGCTCACCGGTTTGACAGTCTTGACCTTGATGAGGGATTCAAGCGTATGGTCTGCGCGTTCAATCTTGGAACGGGTGACCGCGACCGGGTTCGCGAGATAGAGGCTGAAACCTGTCCGGGGCCCTTTCACGAAATCGAAACGGGCGATACCGCCGATGATGAGGCTTTGGCCGCTATTGAGTTGGAACGTCCGCGGTTTGACCTCGACCTTGGGCGTAATGACTTTGAGAACTTCTTTCTCAACTTTGAAAATAAGAGAGTTGTCGACGCTGATCCCGGGAGTGTCATAAAGAACGGTCGAGTCATCGAGCGGAATATTGATGACGCGAAGCGTCGTTCCGGGGTATGGGCTTGTCGTGATCAAGTAATTTGTTTTATTGGAATAGTTTTTCAAAAAGCCATTAACGATCGAAGATTTTCCGCTAGAGGCAGCACCGATGACGTAGACGTTTTTGCCTTTACGGTATTTCTCAATTTTTTCTTTGAGTTCGTCCATGTTGTAATTCTTGATCGGGCTAGTGATGACGATATCGCTGACGACTAAACCGGCTTCTTTAGCGCGGCTAAGAACATAATCGCTCAGCTTTTTATCGCTGATCTCACGGGGCAATAAGTCACGTTTATTCGCGACAATAAGGACGGCCATGCCTTTGATTTCATTATTGATGGTCTTCACGAAAGAAGATTCAAAAGAGAATAAGTCGAAGACATAGACGATGAGTGCCTTTTCTTTTTTGGCTTCGGAGAGAATATGCAAAAAATCAGCATCGACGGTCGGTTCTTTTAAAGGATCTTCAACGCCATAATGTTGGAGCTTAAAGCATCGCTGGCATAGCACCACTTCGTGTTTCTCAAGTTGAATTTCCGGGACGAAGCCAGGGAGGTTCTCATCGAGTGATTGCAAGATGATGCCACATCCATAGCAGCGGCGAATTCGTTTCAGTTCAGTCATTGGTCATCCACTCCTTCAAACGGCCTTTTTTCTTTAGGTATCGGCGTATAGGGCGATCCAACAGACGGTTGAAATGCGTCGTCCATTGGTCTTCAGTGACAATTTTTTCAGTTAATAAGACACGGATTCCGGCTCTTTTAGCGCATAAGACATCAGTAATCAGTTGATCGCCGACGAGCATCGTCTCTTCCGGACGATATTTTTTTTCTTTCAAGAGTCGCTTCACTTTATACGCAAAGGGCTTCCGGGTCGAATGCAGGTACTCCACTCCCAGCGCGGTCGCATAGGCCGTCACCCGGGGACCATGGTTGTTCGAAATGATAAAGACGTTAATGCCTGCTGCAATCAGCTTTTCCTTAAGGACCACCGCACGTTTTGAGGGACTGAATAACTTATAGGAATCGAGGGTGTTATCAAGGTCAATCAGAAGGTTTTTAATGCCGTGGGAGAGGAAAAACTGGATTTCGACATCGTAAACGCTAGCGGCGTGATAATCTGGAATAAATCTTTTGAACATGGATTACCCTCTATTTCTATTGTAAAAGAATTAGTCGCCTTTTTCTAGATACAAACACGTTAATATAAGAATGGCTAACATCGTTCGCTTCTTTCCCTTACATTCTAACAGCAGTCGCTAAGAAACGCCGATGAAATGATTAAAAAACAAAAACGGCACTTGCGTGCCATTTTGTTTTACTTAACATCGAGATCATCGAAGATGGAGATTTGTTCGTAACCGCTCTTCTCATCCTCACCGGTCGGGGCTGAGATTTTGGGCGTCTCGACTTTGACTGGCGGCGTATAGGCTTTCGTTGTTTCGTCGATTTTACCGAGCATATCGGTATAGACGCCAATGACGCGCAGCCCAGTCGCTAGGGCAATATTCTTCTTCGCGTATTTATCGATTGGGGTGGGCTTGAAGTCGTCGAGAGTGACGGAACTTGGCTGATTGTCGCTCTTTAGGAAGTTGACGGTGATTTGTTCAAGTTTCTTATCGAGTTTAGCGGCATAGACGAGTTCATGACGGTCCGATTTGAATGATTTATAAACGTATTGAACCTTGCCAAGTCGCGCGGTCTTGCTGACATAGGCACTATCGAACACGCGGAGGTTTCCACAATCCGTCAAAGCAATAATCTTGCCGCGTTCTGCGGGATCATAAGCCAGTAAAGCAACGGCTTTATCAGTGGAATCAAGTCTTGCGATGGCTTTCACGCCACTCGATTTGATGCCGGTAAGCGAAATTTCGTTTTCGTTAAAGAGGGTGGCATCGCCTTCGAGAGTCATGACTAACAGGTCGCTGTCTCCGGAAGTGAGGGCAACATCGGCGACCGTATCGTCAGTGAATAGGCGCATGCAGCTGATCGGTTTGCTGTAGCGCTGTACCATGAATTCAGCAAGCGAGGTCCGTTTGATTTGTCCTTTTCGGCTGAGTATGGCGACATTGATATCGCTACGGAAGG
>JAPLKQ010000160.1:3265-12986 GCA_026387995.1 Bacillota bacterium | reverse complement strand
GCGAGGATGTGATAACCGATTTCAACGTGTTTCTTATTAGCTTCCAAATCATCTGCAGCCCATATTTCCTCTTTTTCCGAAATGGCGTGGTCAAAGCCGATTTTGCCGATATTGTGAAGGCGCGCGAGATTGTTGAGCGACTGCAGTTCAAATCGGTTCATCTCTAACTTTTCGCCGAAAATATCGGCGATATGAGCGACGCGTTCCGCGTGTTGCTCTTCTTCAGGATGCGTGGCGAAAAATTTACGCGCGATTTTCTTAACCAGTTCATTTTGACGATTATGGACTTTAAGGAATTTGGTTTCATACATTTCTTTTTCGGCTGTTAAAAAGACTTTGGAAAAATCGATTTGCGAATCTTTGACCGCAACCCCGAAAGCCACCGAAATCTTTATGGTATCGATTGATTTATTGCTTAGGTCATCGACAATATGTTGAATGTAATGACGAGATTCTTCAAGCGATGTTTTTGGAAGCAGCACCATGAACTCATCACCGCCGGTACGGATAAACCAATTATTTGATGGGATGATTTTAGTCATGGATCTTGTCACTTCGAGGAGAAGATTATCGCCAGCCAAATGGCCGAAGCCATCGTTGATAAGCTTTAAATCATTGATGTCGGAAATCATGAGCGATAACGGAAAATGAGAGGGGTTGTCAAGTTCCGAGAGATGTTCAGTTAGGTAGCGCCGATTATAAAAGCCGGTCAAGACATCACGGTAACTGTTTTCGAGGATTTTCTTTTCGTATTTTTTTTGTTCGGTGACGTCCTGCGTAAAAACGGTGACGCCGATAATCTGCCCATTTTGATCTTTAAGCGGCAATGAACTTTCTTCGAAAAAGACGCCGGGGGCTTTTTCTAATTCATAGGTTACTTTGCTATCGAACCCATTGAGAGCTCCGTCAATATTGGCCTTAAGACGTTGAAGCGCCTTAGGCGAATCGATATATTTGAGAAAGTCGTCGTTTATTTTAATGTCGGCTCCAAAGTATTTTTTCATCCCTTGGGTATGTAAACGGTTAAAAGAGAGATAACGGTAATCGCGGTCGACCGAATACATTTCAATCAGATTGGGTGCGTCCATGCTGGCGCGCAAGCTTTTCTCTTGTTGCTCGATGCTCTGCAAATAATCGGCGCGCCCTTTTTGATAATATAGCGGCAGGCACGCAATGAAAGAGAGGAGCGGAAATAGGATGAGCGATGGAATAATCAAACTTTTAATCGTATCAAAAACGGCCACCGTGGTTACGAGCGGCAGATAGCAAATAATCATCGTGAGATGAATCAAGAGGCCGAACAGATAATAGCCGACAAAAGGATTGATTTTACGGAACAATCCAAGCTTTTTCCAGAAAAAACCAATGGAGGCGGCAATCAGAATGATCAAGCAACCTGAAAGGATGCCGGCGCCGCCGATGAAAAAGATACGGAAGATGAGCCCGACGACCACGCTAATCGCAAGGGCTATAGGGCCGAAAAATAGCCCGCTGATGCTATAAAGGATGCTTTGGGTATCATAGAATATTCCCGGGCTGACTTCATAGGAAAACATCATGAGTAAAATCGCCGAGATGCCAATTAGAATTCCCGCTAAAATTTGTTGCCAAAACTTTTTGTTGCCCGAAAACATATTGTTGATGATATAGATGAACGATATGACAAAGAGAATAAGGATATTCTCGATTATTTTTAAAGTTATTTCCGTGACTGGAACGAGATTGAAAAGCAAGAAAATCCCCTCCCCCAGAAAATAGAAGCACAGCGTTAATATTTTATCATGATTATTAAGATATGCTAGAGGCAACTCGTGCCATTTATTAATGAAGGAGTAAGGCTATTTGCAAATATTGATTATTTCTCGTATAGAAACAAACAATAATTTTAGTCGTGAGCGCCCAATTCGTTGAAGACCGCGCTGATGATGGATCCGATGGCTAACTGGGCTTCTAAGCCTTTGCGGACGAAATTAACCAACTCGTTTTCATGGCCAACGACATAGCTAATTGATTTTAAAGTAATCCAAGGCGTATCAAAAAAGTGACAAGCGGCCGCGATACCGCCGGCCTCGGTGTCAATCGCGCAAATACCTGAGAGGATTAAAGATTCGTATTCTGAGTGATAAAAAACGGGCATATCGCAGATCTGGCCGTACTTTAAATCGCCCCAAGGCGTTAAATCAACATCTCCCAGATAAATACGCTCGGCTAAAAAGAGGTCGCCTTGATGAAGCGTTTCGTCAATCGCGTGGACCGAACCGACGTTAATCACAAGATAGGGATGGTACTTTTCAAGGCAGAGACCCGTAATCATGGCCGAAAGACTATTCGAAAACTGCGAGGTCGTCACACAGACTTCTTTACCTGAATAAGTGCCAAGATAAACCTCATGCTTACCTGCGATTAACTCCGTGGAAGCAAGATTCATTTTGGTTTTGAAATAAAGGATATCGTCGTTCGTGGTTCCGATGATAAGAATCATAACTTGATGTTCCTTTCAAAACGGTTTTTCCTGATGAAAGCTGTATATTCTTCGGCTGGCATTGGTTTAGCGTAGTAGTAACCTTGAATCAAGTCGCAGCCCAAATCTTTTAAGATCGGAACTTGCTTCTCGTTCTCGATACCTTCGGCAATGACCTCCATGTCCAAAGCATGGACGAGTTTGACGATGGCTTTCACGACTTCACGTGCCTTTTGGTCAACTTCAATATCCGCGAGGAACGACTTATCGATTTTGACGTTATTGAAAGGCAGACGCTTCAAAGAGCTCAAAGACGAATAGCCAGTGCCGAAATCGTCGATGCCGACTTTAATATTCAGAGCTTGCATCTTTTTAATGATCGATAAGACAAATAAGTTATCTTTGACGGTGGCCGATTCAGTAATTTCCATTTCTAGAAGCAGAGGATTCATTTTGTAGGTTTTCAAAGTAGCGGTGATGACGGAGATTAAATCAGTGAAATAGAGAGATTTCTTCGAAATATTGATCGAAATCGGCAGCAGTCTTTCGCCAGTCGATTTCCATTTGTTGATATCTTGGCAAACCATCGCAAAAACGTAATTATCAACGTGCGTAATTAAATCGGATTGTTCGGCATAAGGAATAAATGAAGCGGGGGTCAAAAAGCCTCTTTGCGGGTGATGCCAGCGGATTAATGCCTCAGCACCAGCGAAATGGTTAAGATTCAAATTGAATTTAGGTTGATAATAGATTTCAAACTCATGACGTTCCAATCCTTGAGTGATTTCATCGTAGTATTGGACGTTATTGGCCATTCCGTTATCAAATAAACCTTCTTCGTAGACCGTAATGCCGCCCTGGTTGGTCAATTTGCCAAAGTCACCCGCCATTAATGAACGGCGAAGCATCTCGATTGGCTCGACGCCAACCTCGTTATGAAAATAGACGCCATAACTGATATCGCGACCGATTTGAATACCGCCTTTTTCTAGATTTTTGCGGATGGCGTCTTTCAATTTATTTAAAGTCACGTCGATTTCTTTCTCTTCGTTGTAATGGATATAAAGAAGAAAATTCTCATTATAATCAAAGCCACATTCAACTTCGGGATTATTGGCAAAAAACTCTTGGATGGTCGAGAAAACTAGGCTGGGGACAGTCGCTCCGGTTTGATACCCTAATTGGTTGACCGCGTCTTTCTTCACATCATAAATTGAGAAACTGACCAAAGCACGGTGATGGAGTTCTTTTTTGAAGCGTCGCGAAATGGTCGTCAGAAAGCGAGGCTCCGAGTCGACATCCTGAACCGTCGTGAACGTGTCGAAATTGAAACGCATTTGAGTGACTTGATGAAGGCGTCGCATTTCCATCCCGGCGACCGCAAAACAACATAAAGTTAAGGAGCCAGAGAATATGGAAAGCCAAGTTGCATAAGTTGGATTAATGAAGCCATTTCTGACCCCAGTAATCATCACCATGAAATAGCCAATGAACAGCGTAACGAAAAAGATCACGAAAATAAGTAAAGGCAACTCGTGATTGCGAGGCAATTTCGTTAGTCTGTTCTGCTTATTCATTAACTTATTCTACCTCTTTTCCTCGTTCTCTTTTATCTCTTTAAGCATTTTTTCTTTTTCAATCTCTTTCAACATTTCGAGTTTTTGTTTCTCTTTTATCTCGGCAAATTCCTCACTATCTAAGTCTTTGTCGCCCGAAACCTCTTCTTTTCCTTTGGCGACTTTAATGAGATCTTTTAACGAGCTCAGAAAAATCAAACCAAGGGGGACAAGCACAAGGAAGAAAGTAATCCATGGGGAGGAAAAAAAGGAATGGACTTTTCCTATCGCGGGGCTCACGTCGATGACTTTTCCAAGGACGTATTTTTCAGCGACGAAATCTGAATTTGCGACGCTACAACCACTGGTCGGGCAGTTCGTGGCATGCAAATTATCGCCCAAGCAACGAAAAGTCCTCGTACCATCAATGTTTTCAATGACTTGGATAATCCGATGAGTGACGATGACGCCATCGTTGGATCGGTAAAAAGTGATAATGTCGCCATCGTGACTTTCGAGCGTGGTCGAGGCGACGAGAGTGGAATAGTCCACTTTTTGAACAATAATGCCATCACCGACCGGCAGTGTGGGATCCATCGAATCCGTAAGGACGATCATTGTTTGATAACCGAAAATAGAACTGACTCCGTAATTACTTCGAGCGGTGATGAAACCCATGACTTCAACACTCAATAACAAAAAGACAAAGATGCTCAAGAACCAAGTGAGCAGCTTGCTGATTAACGATGTTTTTTTGTGCTCTTTTGTCTTTTTTGAAACCAAGGTATTTTTCATTGAGATTTCCTTTCAATAGAACGATGGATAGCAATTAGTTGGTGTACGCATTAGATATTTGATGGCTTTTTTACAGGGGATTTTGTTTCAATAGCAAGTTTTTTGATTCGCTCGCGGGTTGACTTTAACCGTTCTTGTTCTTCAAGTATCTTTCGTTCTTCCGCTCTGATTTCGGCTCTCCGGATAGCTTCCTCCCGGCGACGAAGCTTTTTCTCTTCGGCGATGGCCTTGAGTTTGAATTGAGCCGCGATTTTTCTCTCGGCTGCCAATGTTTTCTCGCGTTCTTTTTTGGCTTTGGCCTTTTCGAGTTCTTTTAACTTACGAGCCTCTTCGGCAGCCTTTTTCATTTCTGCTTCTTTAATCTTTTTAAGTCGCTCTTTTTCTTTTTCGGCTAAACGTTTTTCCTGTTTTTCGATTTGAGCAGCTGTTTTAATGCGTAGAGCGACATTTTTCCCATTCATTTTTTCAAGGAACCGATCGTCAGCCAATTCTTTATCAAAAATAGGTTGAACAAACTGCGGCGTGACTGTGTATTTTTTCGTTGCTTTTGGCGCCGGCAGTGATTTGTCGCTTCGCAATGACAGGAAAGAGCCAAGCATTAGTGCATAAAGTTGATTCAAATAATCATTATCAAAAGCGATTTTATCTTCTTTGACAGAGTACGTAACGCCTGTATCATCATATCTGCTAATGAAATTCCATAATTCATAGGCTTTGCGATAATCCGAATTTGTTCTTAACAAGTTCGTCATCTGGATTTTTCCAGTCACAACATTCGCCTTTTTCATTGCTCTCATAAACGGCGTTGAAAGGAGATAGTTGACTCTTTGACGAAGAATGGCCAATCGCTTTAGAAGATTGTCGTTTTTCGCTTTTTCGCCTTCGTCTTCGCTGGGAACTAAGAGTTTAAGCGAAGACTCATACTCATATTTAATGCCCTCAATGACGACAGTTGATTTCATCGTTACAACATCACTATTGTTGGAATCCCAATGTTTTTCGATATAACGAAAGCGAAGCTCGATGAATAGGACCAACTTTCGGATTAGCGTCATGACAAAGCGGTTCTCGTAAATCGCGATTTCTTCGTCAATTAAGGTTGCCAAAATCTTATCAGGTACAACGTCACCATTCGGTTTGATTTCTTTGACAAATTCACTATGCATTGCAAGATGCCGAATAGACTGTGAACCAATCTTTTTGGCTATCTCAACAGGAACGACTTCATACTCTTCTTTGATGAATTGGCGTGGGTTATGCACTATTTTTTCAATAGACTGGAGGCAACGCTCGATTTCAACGATGAATACACTATCGCATTTTTTGTTTTCGCGCCTTGAGGCGCCGCCGATTTCTTTTTTAGGTGCTGATTTGATCACGTTTAAGAGGTCAGAAAAAGAATCATCGTTCAAAACCATCTTATCGATGCGTTTTCGGTATTTCTTTTTTAACCGTTCAACGGGATTAGAAACCAATTCCATGTCGTTCTCCTATTAACTCATTTTAATGAAGTCTTCGATAATCTTTTTGGATTGGGCAAAATTGCCTTTTCCGAAAAGCTTTTCGATTTCGCTAATCAGTTCTTTTAGTTCTTCGTGGAGGAAAGCGATGTTGAGCGAAACGAATTTTTTGAGAATTTTACTCGCAAATATATAATCGAGGGCTTCGACTTCAGTTCCGCCTGCAGCAACGTAATTGGGAACAAAGATTTTCATTTGCTTTTGAATACGGTTGCCGAAGGCTAAACTGAATTTATTAAAGATAAAGGTGTCGAGTTTTTTGAACTTATCTAAAGTGACTTCTGTCATCGGATAATTCGTTTGGGCTTCTTGGAATAATTTGTTCAGGAAATCGAAAGTAATGCTGACGGGTTCAGTGAAAGGGCAGTCAAAAGCCACGCCTTTACTAGAAAACGTTAGCGTCATCGCACGGTCATAGACTTTATCAGTAATGGTGAAAGTGGAGTCATCGTTATTGGCGGTACCAATGAACCACAAATTCTGCGGAATCAATAGTTTGCCATCAATCAAATGCTTCGGGTCTCCAGGGTCGGGTTTATTGCTGATTTCAATCGTCCATTCAGCGACGTTCGGCATTTCCATGATGGATAAGAATTCTGCAAAATAGTATTCGATACGTGCCAAGTTCATTTCGTCGAGGACAATCAAACAGTTGTCTTCGCGATAAGTCGTTTCATAAACGGCTTTTAAAAATTCGGTCTCATTGAATTTCTTGGCAAATTCGTTGTAATAACCAATGAGTTCGCTTCGGTCACGCCACGATGGTTGGACTGAGCAAATTTTGACATCATTCTGAAAAAATTTGACAAGCGAATACGGTAACGACGTTTTGCCGGTTCCGGAAATACCTTCCAAAATAATGAGCTTGGTTGTACCCATGGCCGCAAAGAATGTCCGTAATGTTTTGAGATCATAATATAGTTTCATCTGCGAAGCAGCGAAGAAACGATATTTGTTAATCAATTGTTCAAGCGTTAATGCCGCATCAATTTCGGGCATTTCGATATGTGTCTTGTAAGTAAGATATTTGTAATCGACAGCAGCTAATTTTGGAAAGCGGGAATTTGAAAAATCGTTGTCGGTCTTGGCCTTTGGGGCTCCTGGCGTCCCAGGTTGAATGCCAAGAGAGCCAACCTTTAAATTCAATATTTCGTTCTTTTCTAAAATAGCGGTGTAGAGTTGATCATTCAATTTTTGGACTTGTTCGATGAGTTTGGTTTTGTCGAGTTTTCGGTCATGGTATTTGATGTATTTTATAATGAAGCAGTAGATAAGATAGACGATAGCAATGAATAAAGCAGCCCATAACAACAGGTAAAAAATGTAAAGAACCCAGCCCCATACGCCAAAACCGCCGACGTAGACATTAAATATATCGCGATAGAGTTGAAAATTTCCGCGAATATTTGCCCATGGCGAGATGAACGCTGTTTTAAAAAATTGGCCAATGTTAGCGAACAAGGCCTCAAACAGGGCTCGAAGATAATTAAAAAAATCTTTCATTCTACTACCTCATTCTTCAAAGTAAGCGGCTCTGTCGGAGCGCGAAAGCGTCCAGTGAGTGTTAGGTTAAGCAAGAAACTGGCATCCTGGATTAAGTTCGTATTATCAAGATCCCATCCTTCAGCGTAGACGGTGACGACAAGGCGTGTCGGAGTATATTCGGGAAGATACGCAAGCGCGCTGCTGTTGAGCGTTTGGTCGGCTAAAGTTGCGGTGGTTTTGCTGTCTTCGTGCACAACCACGAGGCCATTCTCAATCGAAGTTTCTAAATCCAAAGGATTAACATCTTTCGCGGTTGAAGCATTAAAACTTGTAAAAGGTTTTTCGGCGCTCGCGCGCGAAGTTTCTGAGTAGACAAGTTTGGAGGCATCGTTATATTCACCAAACATGATTTCGTGGTAATCGCCAAGCGAGCCATCGAAATCGTAATAACCGTCTTGGTCTAAGACATCCAGCCGTCCTCCGAAAGCCGTGGTTCCGGCTACTTCGGTATTGGGTTCCCAAATGTTAAAGCCCAAAGATGAAAGAAAACTAACACGCAAACTAGCGCTAATCTTGTCGAGTTCAATGGCGTTTTGCACGTTCTTTTGACTATTTACGAAAGAGTCTGCGACAATTGACGCGGTGCTGTCGAGGTAAAGATACATGTCCATATTTGATTTCAAATAAAACTCGAATTGGAAGAATCCCGACCTTGCCTGATTAGAATTGGTCGTATTCTGATAGGTACTATACGAAGATCGTAAAACCGGAAATAAGGTATTGTCATCGAGCAAAGTTGATTCATTGAGCCATAAACTTTGGAACATGGAAGAAACAGGCGACAAAGGCGATTCCTTATCGTTATAACCGTAGGCCACTAAATCTGCATCGGAAAGGTTATCGAAAAACGTGAGAGATCCGGCTTCGCCCAAATCAGGACGATTGGCAGGAACAATGAGACCAAACTGAATTTTGTCCGCCTCGCCGTAAGTAATATTAAAAGTTCCGATACTCACATCATTAGCAACGGAGAACCACGCGAAAGTTCCAGTGATGAGGCCCCCAAAAGCGATGGCGGTAACTAGTAATTGAAGCGTGAGTTTTCGCTGAGCGTTAATGTTTTTCATAGGGCCCTCCTTTCGCGTTTCTATTGTCTTTCGAAATATGTTTTTGTTCTAGTTTTGCGCGGCAAATTGCAGTTGCGCGCCATAGGTGGCTTCGGTCAATAAATCCGTACAGGCGTGATCCCAACCCTCGAGCCAAATGGAAAAAGTAATCTCTGCAAGACCGTTTTCATCTGTCGTGGCGAGAGGGATTCCCAAAGTGTCATAAGTTGAGATGGGATGATAAGCAGCCGTCTTCGGCGTGGCGTTAATGAGTGGCTTTGCATCTTTATAGGAGGATGCATTATAGAAAAAGTTACCTTCTTCGTTTCCGGGCGCTTCAACGCCTGTAGGTGTACCCCAGTTTTCGTCAGCCAAAGGGCTCAAAAATTCGCCATAAGCGATTTCATAGCAATTCGGGTCGAAACTTCCGTCATCATTCAAAATGTTGCTCGTAAAATCAAACACGCCATCGCCATTTAAGTCCATAGGACCACCGACATCGACGAAACCAGCTGTCGTAGACGCAGGCGCGATGACGTCATGAATGCTCGAACTTTCAACTCCTAAACGAACGGCTTTCACGACATCTTTCGTTCCCGCAAACCTGGTTCCGGAATCGAAAAAGAGATGGTATCCGGCGGCACCGATACTGGTTAAAGAAGAGCCGCTATCGTCGCTTGTTGCCATGCGGAATAGGAGTGTAAAACGTACATACGAAGTCGGATTTGCAATGGTATCGAGCGCGATTTCGCGTGTCGACGAATTATTTAATCCGAGCGGCCGTTGATAAAAGGCAAT
>JAPLKQ010000160.1:0-3256 GCA_026387995.1 Bacillota bacterium | reverse complement strand
GGAAACTGCCGGTGGTGACAGGTTTAATAAGATTGTCAGCAGCGAAACCTTCGAGATTGACAATGTAATTGACCGTTTGCGGTTCAATCGCACCATTGGACCAGTAGACATAACCTGATCCAGGCGTTGAATAGGTATCTTCCGACAGACGGTATAGATCCATAGCTGCCTGCGACAGTGGTTGCGTTAAACGAAAGCCAACTTCGAGCGTATCGCCCGCCCCGACAATCGTTCCGGTTAAACCGGCGGTTGTTTTGTTTAATACCTGGAACCATGCAAAAGTACCGCCGCCAAAGCCGATTGCGGAGATTGCTAAAGAGCTAACCAACAAGGTTAATTTGTGTTTAATTTGCATAGACGATACTATCCTTTTGGTAAAAAACAAAAAAGTTAATTATTCTCGATGAGAGCGGCGATTTTCATTCCAAATTCCATGCTTGCGCCGGCAGGCGGAAGACTAGTGCATTCCGGATCGTCCCCTTCGAGCCAAATGACGATGGTGTATCGCATAATTTGGTTAGGGAGAAAATCCAGATAGTCATATTTTAGAATCTCGCTGGCTGCCGTGAATTCCTCGGCCCGCGCATTGTTTTCGGGTTTCGAGGCGTTGCAAGTGTAAGGCGAAACTTTAAGTGAATTGCCAATGCATTCGCCATTAATTCGGTTTGAATCGTTGTCATAAATCAGATTGTTTGTCGTTTTGGCAAACGTCCGATAGTTGTGGGTGACTTCTCCCCCGGTGTCTAGGTTCTGATAAAAACGGAGGCGTACGTATTCCTCGATCGGCATGGCGCCATCGACGATGTTTTTATTTTGTGCCAAAGACAGGGTCACTTGATAATCAACAGGGGAGTCCCCCAAATTCTTCATGTAGAACGTATAAGCGAAATATGTCGAATAGAGCAGAACACCCTCAGGGTCAAGGACGTCACCATTGTGGGAACCTTCCCCTGAATTGCTGTCGAGGATGCTGTGATCTGGAAGATAATCGACGGATTCAGCGCGCGCGGCCTCAAGATTTTCGGCCCGCAGCAAGCTGGTTTCTTTCGTAAATGAATTGTCGACCGCGATGGTGAGTGCGGCCCGATTCGCTTCAAGGGAAACGGTGTAACGGCCCACGGTGGACCCCAAATAAGAAATGACCACGAAAACGACAATCGTAAACTGGCTGATTGCCAAAATGATCGTCGCTATGCGTTTTCGTTTCCGAGCTTTCGAAAACTCGCTTGGGTAAATCATTACTTTCGTTTCCTCCCATAGAAAATCGATGTGAAGAAGTCACGAAAAAAGTTAATTAGAATGATGATCATGCAGGGCTTCTCATGTGTATTCGCGCCATTATCGCGTCAACATACTTGAAGACCGCACCAATTTCCCGACTGCGGATGCATTTCGGAAAATCCCCTAAAAATAAAAATGGATGATAACCAATCGTTGCCCGGAACTGGGTAAACCCACTTTTATTCCATCTTGGCAACTGGCTACCATCACTCTTTCAGAGTTAAGGCCCTATAGCTTTGCGTCACTAAGTTTCCCTAGTTTTGCTATTAACTACAATCATTATATATTCGTTTTTCTAATCGTGTCAATTGTATTTTTAGGGAACTTAAATTTGTTAGTCATTTAAAAAAGAAACAAGGCTTAAAAACGGGCGTTATATCGATCATATACAGAATATTTAACTTTGTACAAAAAAAGCCTCGTGTCCATTTGAACTTAGACGTGGGGCTTAGTTTTATAAATAAATGATGGACGAAGACTTAATAGGCGGGCCAAGAAATGTGACTTACTTTTTTTCGGCGTTTTTCTTTTCTTCCATCTCTTGGAGAATCTCGGCGCGCGCTTGGCGTTTCGCTTCTTCCAAAAGCTGTTCGTTTGTCATCTTGGCGTCTTTTTTCTTCTTATCGGCATAGATGGTTTGAACCAGCATGTAGCCGTTAAGCAAGAATAAAGCGATTAACGGCAGAACGATCAGGATAAAGAACCAAAGCGTGTTCTGCTGCAACCAGAGGATGAAACTCAAAAAACCGGCGGTACCCGATGGAACCGTAAGAACCATCGCCATAATTGAGACCGCAAGCAAGAAAAGGACTAGAACAATCTCGCCAACGATTAATGCGGTTGGCCAAATTTTCTTCAACGGCTCAGACTTTTTAATTGCCATATTGTGTATTCTCCTATGGACGAAACGACATGATACTTAAACATACTACACAAAACGAACTAGGGTGTCAAATGTATAAACACGTGAAACCCTAGTCGTTATGGTAGATTTCGTTACCAATGAATGGTAATTATGCAATCGCGATACCGTAGAGGTCGAGTTTGAGATTGTATACGCCCGATAAAGCGGTGTTGATGCAATCCGGATCGGTGCCTTCAATCCATGAACGGAAGGTAACGTTGGCGGAGGTGACAGAGCTTAAATCAGCGACGCAAGGCATATTTCCAGCCGCGTCGGCTTCAGCGACGGTGGCGTAGTTAGAAATGCTTCCTTGCCAGAATTTGTCGCTATCGCCAATCGGAGTGAGCGGATTGAGCTTGTGATTGGTGACGCCATAGGCGGTGTCAGTGACAAGACCAGTCGATAAATATTCGTATCCGGCATCGGCTTCAGGAGCCCAAATGAACTTGGTGGTCGTGTCATCGATGACCGCTAAACGAGCGGCGGAAACGGCGCCAACATCGGCAGCGGAGGCGGAGACAGCGTTAATCCCGGTCGTATCGCCGAAATAAACCTTCATGCCAGTGCCATCGGTGTTCGTTCTTTCAATCTTAATCGTAAAGTCAATGTAATAGCCATCCGCGTCGCCTTCAGCGGCGGTTGGGATAGAAGAGATGCTGTCAGCGACAGAGCCATCAGTATCGTAAGCGTTCCATACAGGTTTGAAAAAGCTGACGCTTCACCGGAAATATCGGTGATTCTGTGGGCGCCGGAGATGGAGAGGTTATTATCGGTAGCGGAAGGGGTGCCCCAAGTCGAAACAAGACTGGAGACCCATGAGACCTTAATGCTGCCGGAATTGGTGTAGACGGTCGCGCTGGAATAGTTGATCGTGGCATTACGGACGGTGGTGAACCAAGCAAAGGTCGAAGCCGTGGCGGCGGTGGCTGTTAAAAGCAACATCGACGCGGCGCCGACTAATAGTTTTTTCTTCTTATTCATAACAAAATCCTCCTCAGGATTACCCTCGCTGTTAACGACGGGTTTTGCGTCAGTGTTAATGGCACCGACCATAATTAACGGGCAACTTTT
>JAPLKQ010000196.1 GCA_026387995.1 Bacillota bacterium | reverse complement strand
TCGCCAAAATGATGCACGAGTATTACCCTTACCTGACTGGTAAAGTTGATGTTGTCAGCAAGATGATTCTTTCTGAAGAAGAAAAGTTCATGCGCACGCTGACGAGCGGAGAAACTATGCTCCGGAAGCTCATCGAAAAGAAAACAGTACTTGAAGGGGTCGATGCTTTTAAACTTTCTGATACCTATGGTTTCCCGATTGAATTAACGATTGAAATTGCCGGTGAAAGCCATGTAAAAGTTGATATTAAAGGGTTTGAAGAAGAAATGACGAAACAGAAAGAACGCGCTCGCCAAGCCCGTTCGACGCAACAAAGCATGAACAAGCAAGCCAAGGACTTGATGGCCTTTACCGCGAAATCATCTTTCACCTATGACAGTGCCGACTTGACCGCAAAAGTGATTGGCATTTTCGTCAACGGCGCTAAAGTGACTGAACTTGACGAAGAAGGCGAAGTCGTCTTTGATAACACGAATTTCTATGCTGAATCAGGCGGACAAGTCGCAGATCATGGCGACATTATTAACGCGACGACTTCGCTTGAAGTCACCGATGTTCAAAAAGCGCCTAACAAGCAACACTTGCATCATGTCGTCGTCCGTTTCGGAAAAGTCCATGTTGGTGATATCTTTACTCTGAAAATCGATCAACAAAAACGTTTACTGACCATGAGAAACCACTCATCCGCGCACTTCTTGCAACGCGCGCTTATCGAAGTGCTCGGAGACCATATCCATCAACAGGGATCTTTCGTGAACGAAGAGTACATCCGTTTTGACTTCTCCCATAATGAAAAAGTCAAAGAGCCAGAACTTCGTGAAATTGAGAAGAAAGTCAATGAATATATCAACCTTGCGATTCCTGAGGAAACAAAAGTATTGGCTATCAGCGAAGCCAAAAAAACTGGCGCCATCTCTTTATTCGACGAAAAATACGGCGATGTCGTTCGTGTGGTTTGCTTTGGCGACGTTTCCCGCGAATTCTGTGGTGGGACCCATGTTAAAAACTCATTGGATATCGGGGTCTTTGCAATCGAGTACGAAGAAAGTATTGCTGCGGGTATCCGCCGTATTCAAGCCCGAACCGGCCTTCATGCCTACGAATTACTGAAACATAAAGAAACGATTCTTGGAATGACTCGCGATTTAGTCGGTTCTACATCGGTTTTCGAGGTCAATGACCGCGTGAAATCGTTACTAAACGAAAAAGACGAATTACATAAAGAAAATAAAGTATTACTAGAGAAGCAAGCGACCCTTATAGGTAAATCCTTGAAAGATGAATTTTCGACTTTTAACGGTTATCGCATCCTGACCAAGTTTATTCCGGGAACCTCACGTGAAACACTCATGAAATTAGTGGACTCTCTGAAAGGCATTTATTCTGATACCGTCATTGTTCTGATTGGCGAGGACAAAGAAGCCTTGCCTATTGTGGTGGCTGTCACTGGCGTTGCAATAAAAGATGGGCTGAAAGCCGGATTACTTGTTAAGGAACTGGCCACTCAACTCGGCGGTTCGGGTGGTGGACGTCCTGATTTAGCCTCTGGCTCAGGCCGTGACAAGAGCAAAGTCGCCGAAGCGTTAGAACACATCAAAGGGTTGTTGCATTAATATGTTACAGCCACGTATTTTGGGACTCGATTTAGGAACGGCTACACTCGGAATGGCGGTTAGCGATTCCTTGGGACTTGCCGCACATGGGGTTGAGACTTTCCGTTTTGAACCCGGAAATTATAAGAAAGCGCGTGAGCGCGTAATGGAATTTCTTGCCAAGGAAAACATCAATGAAATCGCCCTTGGATTGCCACTTCATATGAGCGGCGATGTCTCCGAACGATCACAGAGCGCTATTCGATTTAAGGATGATTTGCTGGCGATAATGCCCAATTTAAAGATTACGATGATTGACGAGCGGATGACGACGATGTTGGCTAATAAACGTTTGCTGGAAGCCGATAAGCCGATATCAGCCGCGCCAAACGGAAGGCTGTCATTGATCAAATGAGTGCGGTCGCGATTCTTGAGACCTATCTCGGAATGAGGAGAAACAACAATGGAATTCACTAAAGACAATCAGATGCTGATTACCGACGACCAAGGCGTCGAACATATGATGGAAATTCTTTTCACCTATGAAAATGAAGCCCGCGAGGCAAGTTATGTTTTATATTATGATGCTGCTAATCCGGAAGAAATTTTTGTCGCCCGTTACCTTGATGATCAATTGATCGAGATTACTGACGATGAGGAATACGACGAAGTCGAGGAAGTTTTAAACGCCTATCTTGAAGATCCGGAAATTAACGCGGAAACGAAAAAATAACGTTTACACTGCGTATACGATTATTCCTAAAATCGCGCTGATGACAATTAAAGCAATAGGGTGCATGGACTTTCCGTGCACTTTTTTGTAACCAATGAAAAGCGTGGCCACGTCGAATAATAATACGAGTGCTGACCGACTCAGGAGAAGAGCATTTGTCTCTGGAAAATTGGCCCAAATGTTCCTGGTCGCGATTAGAATGGCCGTTCCGGCGATTAATCCGATAGTAACGGGACGAATGCCATTCAAAACAGCCTGCACATAACGATTCTTGCTGAAAGTTTTAAATAAAGCAGCTACAAGCAGGATGACGATGAAAGAGGGAAGAATGACGGCAAAAGTCGCAACGATTGAACCAAGCAAACCGCCTTGAAGGCTTCCGATATAGGTGGCGATGTTGATAGCAAATGGGCCAGGAGTTGATTCACTCACGGCAATGAATTTGATTATCGAATCTTCGGTCATCCACCCACGTGAAACGACTTCGCTGGTAATGAGCGGAATCATTGCATAGCCCCCGCCAAAAGTGAAAAGGCCGATGGTAAAGAAGACGTAAAATAAATCCCAATATATCATATCTTGGTCTCCTTTTTCGTTTTCCTTGCCAGGAGATCAAAGACGATTCCGACGATCCCACCGATAATAATGAGATAGATGCTTGAAAAATTCCAATTGAAAATGTTGATAACCAAGAGGGTCAAAACAATCAGTAAAATGATCGTGACATTAAAGCCGTCGTTAGGAATGCTTTTCTTGAGTTTGATGGCGGCGCTGGTAATTAATACGGCAATCGCGGCTTCAATTCCTAAAAATGCATTGGCGACAATTTGGATTGACATGAATTGGTTGAGAAACAGCGAAATGACATAAATGATGACGAGTGAAGGAATGGCTAACCCTAATGTCGCAAAGACGGCCCCGAGAACACCGCCGACCCGGTAACCAACGTACGTCGCGGCGTTAACCGAGATGGGGCCAGGGGTTGATTCGGCAATCACGACGATATCCAAAATCTCTTCAGGTGCCATCCACTTTTTTCGTTCCGAAATTTCTGCTTGAATGAGCGGAATCATCGCGTATCCGCCGCCAAAAGTGAAGAGCCCAATTTTGAAAAAGGTCCAGAATAATGTGAGCCAGAGCCTGAACTTTTTCACGATTGCGTCCTCCTTTTATATATCATTAATTTGCTTAAAAAACACATGGCCATTTTCGTTAAATAAGGCAACGATGACACAGTATAGTATTCTATAGATGAAGAAGAGGAAAAGTCAAATTATACCAAATTCCGATATTTACTTTGTAGTGGTATTTTAGGTAGCAAGTTGTTATAATAATCAACGTATCAAAAGAGGTAATCCCATGGAAACACAAAAAGTCATTCTTACCAAAGATGGCGCCGCGAAATTGACTGCTGAAGTACGTCAATTGATCGACGTGATTAGACCAGAAGTCATCGAACAATTATCGTTTGCCCGCGCTCAAGGCGATTTAAGCGAAAACGCTGAATATGATGCTGCGAGAGCTCGCCAAGCGGAAGTTGAAGGCCGTATAAAAGAGATTGAAGATATCATGGCGGTCGCGACCATCATTGACGATTCGCCGACCAGCGCAAAAACCGTCGCGCTAGGCACGAAAGTCACGGTCCGCGATTTATCAGATAATTCTGATTTCGAATATCGGATTGTCGGTACGGTCGAAGCAGACCCCGTTCACAACCGGATTTCGAATGACTGCCCTCTTGGTGAAGCGATTGTTGGCAAGCACGTTGGCGACAAAGCCGTTGTCAAAGTTGCGAAACCTTATCAAGTTCAAGTCATTAAGATTGAATTAGCCTAAAAACAAAAAGGCACCTCACGGTGTCTTTTTTTCATGCCGTTTTACTTTTTCGAGGAACAAGAGAACGATTCTCTCCCTATTTTATCTATGGAGAGGTGATTTATCATGTTTAAAATTATTATTGCCGTTTTGGTCGTTACTTTCATCGCGATATTCTTTTTTATGAAGCTGGATCCCAAAATCTCAACGAACAGTTCCTCGAAGTCAGCAAGCGAGGATTACATTACAGTCTCGATCACAGGCGAAATCACACGTTCGGGTACGTACGTTCTTGAGGTGGCCACGTTGATGAGCGACTTAATTGAATCTGCAGGTGGAATTACGGATAATGCAGATGAAACGGCATATAAACCGGATTGTCCTTTAATCAATTCGATGTCCTATTATATTGCTCCTCTGTATGCTTCTGAGGATGTC
This sequence comes from Bacillota bacterium, assembly GCA_026387995.1. Lineage (GTDB taxonomy): Bacteria > Bacillota_I > Bacilli_A > RFN20 > CAG-826 > CALMWE01. The sequence continues at coordinate 566 of JAPLKQ010000196.1, read as the reverse complement.
TGCTCAAGCGATTTGCTGACCAAAGTTGGTCTTAACAACGGGCAAAAAGAAGATTTTATGACCATTAATGGAATTGGATCTAGCATAGCGACCGCCATTATCTCATACCGCGACGATAATGGAGATTATCAGTATATTGAAGAAGTGATGGAAGTCACAGGCATCGGCAATGCCACTTTCGAAAAAATGAAGAATTACATTACGTTGGCATGATTGCTTTTATTATCTTTGTAAGTCTCTTCCTTGGGTTACTATGGAAAGGCAACCTTCTTTTCGTTGCAATCATATCAATGGTTTGGCTTGTTTTTATCTTCTGGCGGTTTTCAAAAAAAGGTTTCATTATAGGATTCATTGTTTTGATGGGAGGAATTATCTATGGAAACATACCCATCCCATACAACAAAAATGCGACCGATTTCGAAGGCTTTGTGATTGATTCAAAAGACAATTATTTCATCTACGAAAGTCGACTGACGAAATATTACATTTATGAAAAAAACAACACCAGAGAAACGGGCGATTTTTTGGAAATCAAAGGGGCCATTTCAACCTATCATTTTCCTGTC
>JAPLKQ010000118.1:2133-3121 GCA_026387995.1 Bacillota bacterium | reverse complement strand
TATTTATACACCAGCTCGCTTCCCGAAGTGGATTTGTTGATTCGGACCTCGGGTGAACAACGGACGAGCAATTTTCTTCCCTGGCAATTAGCCTACAGTGAATTTGTTTTCACTCCAACTTACTGGCCGGATTTCACCAAAGAAGAATTTATCAAATGCCTGATTGAATTTGAATCCCGTTCCCGCCGTTTCGGAGGCCTCAAGAATGAATAACATTAAAGTCAATGATATTACCCCCGATACCCGTAAAACGATGCGGACTCGAATCATCACTGCATTGATCCTCGTAGGCATTGTTTTGCCCGCGTTGATTTTGGGCGATTGGTATTTTGTCAGTTTGTGCTTTATCGTCTTGCTTTGGGCGATTCATGAATTTACCAATGCGCCTGCTCATAACCGATACAATATCGTCGTTCACATTTTCATTTACCTGATTACGCTTGGTATCGTCTTCTGGATTTTCGTCAAGTCAAACGTGAATTCAGTAGGGTGGGCCATCGGAGACTGGAAATTTGAAAATGGGCTTAATCATATTGAAGTGAGCACGATTTCAATTGCCGTAACCACTTGTGTTTTGTTTATGATTTCGCTAACAAATAAAAATTTCACGATCAACGATGTGACCTATCTTTTCACGATGATTATTTTCATCGGTTTATCTTCTCAAGCGCTTTTATTCTTACGATATTTTCCGGGTTTTGCGTTTGAAAATAATCCCCTTGTTAATTATCCCGCCCCCACTTGGTGGTCAACCTCATTCCTCATCATCTATGTTCTGCTTGGGACATTTATGGCTGATATTGGCGCATACTTCACTGGTGTCATCTTTGGCCGTAACAAAATGAATCCACGCATCTCGCCGAAGAAAACTTGGGAAGGTTTTGGCGGCGGCGTTGCCCTTTCGATTATCGCAAGCCTCGCCTTTGCTTTCATCGTTGACGCCTGCGGTTATCCACTCCTGCCCTTCATGACGCTCAGAGAATGGTAT
>JAPLKQ010000118.1:0-2076 GCA_026387995.1 Bacillota bacterium | reverse complement strand
ATGCCTTTCTTATCAACTTTAGGCGATTTTATTTTCTCGGCCATTAAGAGAAACTTTAACATTAAGGATTATGGAACGATTTTCCCCGGAATGGGCGGAGTCCTCGACCGGATTGATTCTTTGCTTGTTACCTCGCTCGTCGTTGCCATCATCATCACATTTATCAATAACGGTTGGAGTTTATTAGCATGAAGAGCATCCTTTTGCTTGGTGCCTCGGGCTCAATCGGAGAACAGACACTAGATATCATGAGTGCCCATCCCAATGAATTTTCATTGATTGCTTTTAGCGTTGGCCATCACATCGAGAAAATACCTTCGATTCTATTGAATAATCAGGATGTAAAGGGTTTTTGCGTCGAAAACCCAGCCGATTGCGAGTCGTTAAAAACGATGTATCCAAAACTTCTGATTCTGAGTGGCGATGAAGGCTTAATCACTCTTATCCGCAAATTTGATGTGGACTTAGTTATCAACGCACTCGTCGGATTTGTGGGTCTTGCGCCGACGATCACGGCATTGAAACGCGGCACTGACGTTGCTCTGGCTAATAAAGAATCTTTAGTTGTCGGCGGAGAGCTAATCAACAATCTCTTAAAGCAAGTCCAAGCGCGTTTATATCCCATCGATAGCGAGCATGTTGCCCTATCAAAATGTCTTCAAGGGCATAAACCTTCGGAGATTTCCCGTTTAATTTTAACCGCGAGTGGCGGTGCTTTCCGTGACATCTCACGCGAGGGGCTGGAAAATGTGACCATTGATGACGCACTGCACCATCCATCGTGGTCCATGGGCAAAAAAATTACGATAGATTCAGCCACCATGATGAATAAGGGGTTTGAAGTCATTGAAGCCCACTACTTATTTCATATGCCAGCAAGCAAAATTGCTATTGTCATGCATGACGAAAGCAAAGTCCATTCGCTTGTACAGTTCATTGATGGCTCTTACTTAGCTGATATTGGGCCCGCTGATATGCGGATTCCTATCGCCTATGCTCTCTACGGAGAAGAACGGACCGCGCAAAAAGTTCGTGGTTTGGCGCCCGAAGATTTTGGCGCGTTTCATTTCCATGCATTTGATATTAAGCGCTATCCATGCGTTGGATTTGCATTAAAGGCACTGAAAACGAAAGGTAGTTTACCCGCCGTGTTAAATGCCAGTAATGAAGTGGCGGTTAACGCTTTCCTACAAGGAGAAATTCGCTTTATTGAAATTGAATCAATCATCGAAAGAGCGTTAGCAAATCACGTATTAATCAAAGAACCGACACTTCGGCAATTAGTAGCTGTAGACAGTGCAACAAGACGTTTCTGCCTTCAACTGATTAAGGGGAAAACCAAATGACCATATTAACCATTTTATTATTTATCATCAGCTTGGGCTTACTCATCGTTATCCATGAGTTTGGTCATTTCACGATGGCAAAGATCTTTAAAGTCTATGTCATGGAATTTTCGATTGGTTTTGGCCCCGCGATACTCAAAAAGAAAAAAGGCGAAACGCTCTATGCTCTGCGTGCTTTACCGATTGGCGGCTACGTCATGATGATGGGCGAAGGATCCGAAGAAATCCCGGAATTGGCCAACGTCCCGAAAAATCGAAGTTTAGTCGGCATTGCCAAGTGGAAACGAGCCATTATCATGAGCGCCGGTATTGTCTTAAACTTTGTTCTGGCATTCCTCTTATTTTTCATTAGCTACTTTGCCTTCTCACAAAAAAGCCTCACCAATAAATTAGTGATTGCGGATGGCAGCCTTGCCGCGGCCGCGGGCATTAAAACAAATGAACGGATTGATTTTACCGAAATTGACGCTGGCACGATTGTCGCCACGACGAATGGTGGCCAACACTATTTTGTTACGTACGTTGGTTTCTCGTCTTACGAGGATAGTTTGGGCGATGCCATCGTGTTTTCCCGCGTCGAAGACAACAAAACCATCTATTTTGTTCCTGATGCACCTACGGATACGATTTCTTTCCCAGTAACGATTTTGACCTATGTTTCTGATACTGTCTCAACTTCGCGCGATGTTACCTTGTCTTTAGCGGCCGTCCCCACGACGACGGGAACGAC
>JAPLKQ010000156.1 GCA_026387995.1 Bacillota bacterium | reverse complement strand
GAAGTTAGCGGTGGAAGGCGAACTTGAAAACTACTACGTCCTGTCCGATGACGGAACCCCGGGCACGATCTCCATTAACGTCGTTGATGCGATGCTGTGTGCGAAATACCGCGGCAAACGCACGCAACCGGACCCCGGCTATGACACCGGATGGATTTATGACAACATGGTCAAGCGTTGCAGTTTTTACATTTTTGCCAAAGGCCACGATGGCGAGCGGCAAACCGCCGAACTCGTCCTCGACCATATTTCCATTGATAACAACCAACCTGCCGTCACCGGCGTGCAAATCATATCCGAGCAAATCGTTGGCAATTCCTTAACGAAGCTAAAAGGCAGTGAAAGCGTCACCTTGAGTAGCGCCATCATGCCCGCCAGCATCGCCAATCATACCATTCTCTGGTCGAGTGCCGACGAATCGATCGCTACGGTCGATACTAACGGCGCCGTCTCTTTTATCGGCGTTGGTAAAACAGTCATCACCGCGAAGTCACAGATTGACCAAAGCAAGACCGCAACCCTCGACGTCAATGTCACCAGCGGATTTGAAAACCCAACAACGTTAAAGAGCGAACTGACTTCGCTCACTTACGCGGGAAGTACCGAAGACGTGGCTCATTTCACGGATTTATTCCATACCACCTGGGGCACCGGCATTATCCAACCGGTCACCCTCGAGAGCATGAATGCCTTAGACGATCACTTAGAAGGCACCGATATCGTCGTCGAGAACTATTTCTCCTCGGGTAACTCTACCTATGTGAACGAAGCAACCTCTCATTTAACCTCCGGAAAAGCCCATTTCGCCTTGACTTTGACGGGAACGAGCAGCGCAACCGTCTACCGGAATATCGGCGGGGCGCTCTATCAAGAAAACTATAGTAGCGGCATTGCCATCAACTATGCCTCTTTCTCAACGACTTGGACGAAACTCGCGACCTACGAAGAACAGACCATCGTCGTCTGGGGTAATGGCAGTGTTTATAAATATGATGTTACTGTGCTTAATTGCGACGCCGTCGGCAACTATACGCCGAGCGACTTCATGAATACCAGCTTATGGACCGTCCCGGACCGCACCAAACAAGCGATTGATCCGGTGGTTCATGCCCTAAGCCCGGCCGCCATCAGCGTTAGCGGATCGGACCTTGTGATGCGCCAAAATAAATACCCTGAAGCGAAGTATTGTTTCGGCGGTATCGTCTCGAACGTGCTTACTAGCACCCAAGACCAACCGGTCCAAATGCTCCTCAACATCACGGCGCTTAATCAGATGAATGATTACGTGAAGACGATGTGGGAAATCAAGATTCTCTACTATCAGAGTAACGGCACGACCGTGGTCAGTTCAAACCCCATCAAGATCCAATCGGGTAATACGATTGGGCTTCAGACCGTGACTTTCACCCCGACCTACAATCATTACCGCTTCTATTTAGTAGTTAACGGCAGCGACATCGGCGATCAGTTCGCCGGCGCCGAAATGCGGCTCAGTTATTTCAAAATCTACGGCATTGCCTAGGGAAAGGACGTAAAAGAACATGGAAAAACAACTCATTCTCGAAACCAAAAACTTGACGCCCTCACGTCCTGATTTTGAAATCCTCGGCGTCTTCAATCCCGCGGTCACCCAGTATAAAGGCGAGACCATTTTAATCGCCCGCGTCGCCGAGACCGTGAAGCAGACCGACCCGAAAGTAGCCGTGGTGCCATTTTACCGCGATCACCGTTATCAATTCATCAAAATCCCGCGCAACAGCCCGGACCATGATTTCTCCGACTGCCGCGTCATTAAGAACCATTGCCAGAATTACTTGACCTCCATCTCGCATTTCGCGATTGCCCGGAGTTCAGACGGCGTCCATTTACATTACCTACGCCGCGGTCAGCCAATTTGGCATCAACGTTGGCCTCATGGCCACCGATGATTTCCATAAATTCGACCGTTTAGGCTTAATCCTTCCGTTCGATAACAAAGACTGCGTCATCTTCCCAAGCAAGATTAACGGCCGCTATGTGGCGTTACATCGGCCGAGCAGCAGCAACTTCGGGAAACTGGACATCTGGACCGCCGAAAGCAATGATTTAACGACCTGGGGCAATCACCATGTCCTCGATGAAGCGCGCATCCATTATGATGTCTGCGACCGCGTCGGCGCCGGGGCTATCCCGTTTTTGACCGATAAAGGCTGGGTCGTCATCTACCATAGCGCCAGCGAAACGCAAGGTTATATCATCACGGCGATGCTCCTCGATAAGGACAACCCGCAAAAAGTGCTGATGAAGAGCAAGAAAGCCCTGATTAAGCCGACCGAAACCTATGAAACGAAAGGTTTTGTCAATAACGTCGTTTTCACCTGTGGCTTGACCCACTGCGATAATCAATTAACCGTTTATTATGGTGCCTGCGACCAAAATATCGCCGCTTGCACGATGAGCATGAAAGAACTCTGGGAAAACATGGAGGTGGTCGCGTGAAACGCACATTCTTCTTACTCGTGGCGATCCTCTCGTTGACCGCGCCGTTAATGACGTCCTGTAACGATACGTCCAACGTCCTGAAAATCGCCCTCGACTCCGAAGACGAAGGCCGATACGATGAACTGTT
>JAPLKQ010000026.1 GCA_026387995.1 Bacillota bacterium | reverse complement strand
TTCGCTTTCGCTTTAACCGGCGCTTTAGTCGTAAAACTCTATGCGCTCAAAAAACAAAAAATTATTTTGATCGTCGCTCCTCTATTACTTGTTGGCGGCATCATCGCCTATACGCAACTACCCGACACGATGCTAGAACGGCTGATTGATATGAAATGGTATTCCATCATGGTCGCTCAGCTGGGCATTTTCCTTTTGATGATCATGCTTTTCATGAAACTCAATGCTATAAAAACCAACCCCGTCACGCATTTCTTTGAACGGATTGGCGTGGCTTCGTTAACGCCGTTTTTCTTTGAAAGCCTCTTGTCGGCGATTGTTTTCCGGATTTTAAGCGCGATATTCCCGGGTTTTTATCTCGATATCGCCGGTGCGCTGATTTATGGCTTCTCGTTAGCGATTTTATGGGGATTCATCATGATGCTAGTCGAAAAGTTCCATTTCCGGTTTACCCTTGATGCCCTCTACGGAAAACTGGTCAGCAAAATCTCCCCAAGTCATAAACTCGAGCGCCTGAAGGAGTAGCCATGGGCTTATTTAAGTTAATTTCTTTATACCGAACGCTGGAGAAACATCTCTATCATTTTTCAGTTGAAGAAATTAGGCTCTATCAACAAGAACAAGTCTTGGATTTAGTGCGTTATGCCAAAGAAAATAGTCCGTTCTATCATGATTCATATCATGGCCTTCCACTTAAAAATCTCGAGGATTTTCGCCATCTCCCGACCATCAATAAAGCCAAGATGATGAAATACTTCGACACCATCAATACGGCGGACCTTAAAAAAGAAGAAGTCATGGAGTATGCGCTTGATAAGGAATTGAACAAAGATTATTTAGGTTATTACCGTGACCGTTATGTGGTGGGATTATCGAGCGGAACGAGCGGCAACAAGGGCTTATATGTCACGCCCAAGGCGCTGACCACGCAGCTTCCGGCCGCTTTTTTATCGCGTGGTGGCGTGCGCATATCTGATTTGCCCGCGCGCATTCTATTTATGCTCCGTGTATTTAGCCAAGGCTTTAGCGACATCAATGCCCCGTTTTTGAAACTTAAATATCTGCACACGATGACCCCGGTGAAAGAAATCGTCCAGACGCTCAAAAAGCAGCGGATCAATATCTTGATGGCGCCGCCTTCTTTGCTCCGCGTCTTGCTTCCCTTTGCCGAAGAAATACACGGGCTTAAAAAGATCATCACCTATGCCGAAGTTTTGGAAAAAGAAGAAAAAGCCCGTTTTGCATTGGCTTTCCACTGCCCGGTATTAGAAATTTACCAAGCCAGCGAAGGCCAAGTCGGCAGTCCCTGCAAAAAAGGCCAACTCCATATTAACGAAGATATGATTTATGTGGAACTTTACGACGAAAAAGGCGAACCCGTTCAGGATACGAAAACGCCGATTCAACGGATGATTGTCACGAATCTGGTCAATCGCGTGCAACCGTTAATCCGCTACGAGATGAATGACTTGATTGCCCTTGGCGAGCCCTGTTCATGTGGCTCCCATTTCCGTGTCATCGATCATATTATCGGCCGTCATGACGACGTCCTTTTGCTCACGGATGAAGAGGGAAACGAACGCTCGGTTTTCCCCGATTTAGTCAGCCGTTGGATCATGACAACCTCGGACGCTATCCGTGAATACCGTGTTTTCCATAAACAGCGCACCAACAATTTAAAAATCGAAGTTGAGCTTTTAGGCGAAGCCACGGACCTTGAAGAAAAACTCACGAAACGCCTCCACGATGAATTCCACTTTTATAATATCGAAATTAATGTCGAAGTCGTCTATGCCCACATCGCTTTGTCGGAAGGCAATTTAAAGTTTAAAAGATTCATCGTGACGCCATAATTTGAATTAAAATCATGTTTTTTTGTTACACCTGAAGAACGGTGTAACATTTTTTGATAAATTAGTAAGCCCTTTTTTGATTGATGGTGCTATCATAAATGTAAATAGAAATAGGAGACATAATATGTCAAAACTGAAAAACGCTTTGTCAGCGCGAAATCTCATGTTGATTTGGGTTTTGGGTATGGCTGGGCAAATTTGCTGGAACGTTGAAAACCAATGGTTCAACACCTTCGTCTACGCGAACATCGCCCCGGATTCGAGCATCGTCAACTGGATGGTGGCGGTCAGCGCCATCGTCACGACCTTCTCCACGTTCTTCTTCGGCACCATCAGCGATCGTATGGGAAAGCGCAAACCGCTCATCGCCATCGGCTATGTGCTGTGGGGCATCTTCACGATTATCTATGGCTTAACGATGTACGTTCCTCATTCCGTCACCAGCTACCTGATGTTGGCGTCGGTCCTCCTCGTCATGGCGGATGCCATCATGAGTTTCTTTGGTTCGATGGGCAATGACTCAGGCTTTAACGCTTGGCTGAGCGACTCACTCAATAATGATAATAAGAGCGCGATTGGCACGGCCCTCGCCGTCCAACCGGTGCTTGGCACGATCATCGGCACGGTCCTCGGCGGCATGATTATCAGCCTTTGGGGTTACTTTGTTTTCTTCGCCATCATGGGCGGTTTCGTAATACTCATCGGCATCGTTTCCATCTTCACGATGAAAGACGCGCCGAAACTCAAATCCTACAAAAACGGCAGTTTCTGGCATCAATTCGCCTATGCATTCAACGTCAAGCGTTTCATTAAGATGAAAGAACTGATGCTGATTAACGTGATGGTCACCATCTTCTTTATCGGCTTTAACGTTTATTTCGTCCACATTGGCAATATCTTTATTTATAACTATGGCTTCAATGAAGCGACGTTCGGCTATATCGAAGGCGCCGGCCTTATCCTTGGCGTCCTGTGCACGATTCCGGCTGGCGCGCTCATCAAACGGAATAAATCGCCCTTGCTGCTTGCTATCGTATTTGCTTTAAATATCATTGGTCTTTTAGTGCTCTGGCTCTTTGGCAATCTTGCCAATCCTACCAGTTTGATGAGCGTGGCGAATATTCCTTTATTTATTGGCATTATTTTAATTGGTATTGGCTACATCATCACGATGCAAGTCACGATGGTATGGGCGAAAGCTTTATATCCCGATGAATCCCGCGGACAATTCGAAGGCATCCGGATTCTCTTCTTCGTGCTCTTCCCGATGGTCATCGGACCGCTCATCGCCAACCCGATCATCAACGCTTACGGCATCCCGTATTCGCATGACTATGGTACGGGCCCAGTGAACGGCCTTGTCCCCGTGAAAGAACTCTTCTTAGTGGCAGCGATTATCATTGTCTTATCGTATATCCCACTCTATTTCGTCACCAAACTCTACCGTGAGCGTATCGCTAAAGAACAAGCGGCAGAGCTCGCCAACGGGACGCCTAATAAATAATCCTTTCGAGGTAAAACCATGAAGCAAACGGAAGTCACCAAAAAAACCGAATTGCTCGCAAAAAATGGTCGTTTGGCCGTAGCAGGCTATGCCAGACACCTGGTTTTTAACTATGACTGCCGGCGCATTCCCAGAAAGTTACGTATCAAAGAATGGGATTTTTATCAAATCCTCAGCAACGAGTATTGCCTGCAGATGAATATCGGCCACCTTTCTTATGTCGGGAGCGTCAGCGCCACTTTATTTAACCTCAAGACCGGCAAACGCTATTCCATCGGCGCGATGAAACCGCTCGTCTTTAACGGTTTCCATATGGAACCTAACGGCGAAGTCGATCACCTGCTTCGTTTCCATAACAAAAACTTCGATATGTCCTTTGACGTGAAAGGCCGTCGGCGCATCCTGCATCTCGTGGCCAGCAATTCGACTTATAAAGAATTTAAGATCGACATGATCCTGACCGGTATCCAAAATAGCGAAGCGATGGTCATTGCGACGCCGTTTAGTCTACCGCAGGACTTTTATCTCAATTACAAACAAAATGGCTTTGCGGCCCGCGGAAGCGTGGTTATTGACGGTCAGATTTTCCACTTTGGCGGCGACTCGTATGGTCTCCTCGATTGGGGCCGGGGCGTCTGGCCTTCGAAGACGCAGTGGTATTGGGGCAACGGCGCAACCACCTTGCCCGACGGGCGAGTCCTCGGCTTCAACTTTGGTTTTGGCTTTGGCGATTTAAGCCACGCGACCGAAAATATGCTGTTCGTCGACGGCAAAGCCCACAAACTGGAAACAGTCACCCTTGCAAACGACGAAACGCAAATCATGAAAGATTGGATTTTTTCCAGTTCCGATGGGCGTTTTGAACTGACGATGACACCGGTTTATGACAATTACACCAAAACCAGCATGGGCCCGATTTTCATGGAGTGCCACCAAGTTTTCGGAAAGTTTAACGGTCAAGTCATCTTGGATACGGGTGAGAAAATCAAAGTTAATAACCTCCTCGCGTTCTGCGAACACGCGAATAATCACTGGTAAAAGAAACATCAAAAAAGGGTCACCGAATGCGGTGGCCCTTTGCTTAGTTTAATGCTTATTTTTT
>JAPLKQ010000047.1 GCA_026387995.1 Bacillota bacterium | reverse complement strand
TGCTTCACGGAATTTGATGCCTTTAAGATGTTTCTTTTCGCCGATGTGGATGCCGCTCGGTCCGATATGGACATTATCATGTCCGTCATCGACATGGATGCCGGTCGGGCCAATGTGCACTTCTTCACCGTCGTCGATGACATGGATGCCATCGATGCCGATATGGACGGAGGTTTTCTTCTTTCCGCTATCTTCGGCTTTCTTCTCCTCGAGCGGTTTTTCTTCGACGATATCATTTATAGTTTGCTCTGTCTTTAAAAGTTCATCCAAGGAAACGCCATAGAGTTTGGCTAAGCAAATCAGGTTGTCGGTATCGGGAGAGGCTTCGGCTCTTTCCCATTTGCTGACGGCTTGACGGGAGAGCCCCAGCTTTTCGGCGAGTTCTTCCTGCGAGAATCCTTTTTGTTTTCTTAAATTGACGAGACGGTTTGCGATTTCGATGTTCATAATGTTTCCCCTTTTTATTTATTGCGCGTAATCATATTGATCGCGCTCGACTAAAGCGATGTTGGCTAACGGGATGAGTCTATCAGTATCGGGATAGGTTTCAAAGTCGTTCATGATATTCCCTCCTTTAATCTATTGCGCGTAATCGTAGGGATCACGTTCAACTAAACTGAGGTTGGCCAGACAGATGAGGTTATTGGTATCGGGATAGGTTCCTTGACGTTCCCATTTGGTGACCGCTTGGCGCGTAAGACCTAATTTACCCGCGAGGCTCTCGATCGAGGCTCCGACTTTCTTGGTAAATTCGTTGAGGCAGTTTGCGATTTCGTTCTTCATAATCATCACTCCTTGTTTTCTGCCCTCATTGTATGTAATCGAGTTGGTTGCGCACTACCAAGTCTGCTTTTCAAATGAATAAGAAACCCGCAACTAGCGGTTGCATATCCCATTTTATCACATTTTTTTGAGGTATTTGACTCTTTTTCACTATTTTATTTATACCTTTCGAATCAAATATAAAAGAGGCCCTAGAGGACCCCTTGAAGAACATTTTTGGCGCGCCCGGGCCGATTCGAACGGTCGACTCCCACCTTAGGAGGGTGGTACTCTATCCGGACTGAGTTACGGGCGCACTGCTTCATTATTATAACAATAACTAAGAGGATTGATTCAAAGTATTTGATCCACAATCAAGCGAGCAATCCAAAACAAAAATAGATGTTTCCAGTGAGAGGAAGAAAAATGAATTAAAGGCTTTTCCTTTTATAAAATTAAAGAAAGGACAAGAATACTGACTAGAATCGCCGGGATACCGATGATGGCCCCATACTTAAAGAAAGTCATGTAGTTATATTTAATACCCTGATCTTTCAAAATGCTCATCCACATAATACCCGCTAAAGCTCCGATTGGAGTAAGAATGGCGCCCAAATTGCTGCCGATAATCGTAGCATAAACGGCCAACATCTGTGAGGCTGGCGCCGCATTGGCGACGATTTTCGAGTAGAGAATGCTCATCGGGATATTATTAATAAGGTTATCGGCAATAAATGACGAAACGCCATAGTTCAATCCAGTGAAAGACCCATTGCCGAGAACTGCGGCAATACCGTCTGTGACATGGTAAGTCTGTAGTGTAAGTACGATGATTGCCATTGAGATGACGAATGGGACCAAAGTCCATGGCATCCTCTTCACCGTATCCCAGATCAAAGTCGGTTTTTGTTTTTTGACGAGTTTGTAAATCAAGACGTTGAGAATTAAACTCACTGCGAAGGCCAATGTGATACCCCACATCTCTAAATTAATATACGAGGATATCGACAATAAAATTGTGCATAGCCCAAGATGAATTAATCCAACGATGAGGAGGTATTTGTGGGGCCTTTCCATGACTTCGGTCCTCGTAATCGGCTGCTTCAAGGTCTTATGGAATAATAACCAAAGCATAGAAAAAGTCA
>JAPLKQ010000048.1:1288-3456 GCA_026387995.1 Bacillota bacterium | reverse complement strand
GTTCGACCATCCAGTCAAACGCGCGGATCATCCCGAACGCTTTGTGGACGACCGTCACTTTGCCTTCGGCGACTTCGATGATCGGTTTCAGGTGGAGCATCGTGCCGACGGCTGCCGAGGTTCCGGAAAGGCGTCCGCCCATCTTCAGGTATTTTAAGTCATCGATGACGGCGTGAAGGACCAACCGGTTTTTGATTTCATTGATGCGGTCGGCAATGCCCTGCGCCGAATAGCCGGTGTCGCGTAGGCCCACGGCGACGTGGACTAAAGCGGCAAGCCCAAAAGCGACCATCCGCGAGTCGACCAAGATGATTTTCTTATGTTCCAGCATCCCTTTGGCGACGTTCGCCGATTGGAAGGAACCGCTCAGTTCACTGGAAATGAAGATGCAGACCAGTTCGTCTTCGTCCTTAAATTTGCTGAACGTGTCGAAGCAGGTCGCGACGTTAATTAACGAGGTCTTGGGGAGTTCGGTGGCCGTCCGTAAACGGGCATAGAATTCCTCGGGGGTGAGATCGACGCCGTCGGTGTATTCCTTATCGCCGAAATTAACGGTGAGGGGGATAATCGTAATCCCTAATTCTTTACCTTGTTTCGGGGTGATGTCGGAGGTCGAGTCGGTGATGATTTTAACAGCCATGATGTTTATTCCTTTTCTCCAGCAATCTCTTCGGCTTGTCGGTGGAAATAGTCTTGGATCTTCACGGGCGCGTCGGCAAGTATTTTTTCTTCTTCTAAAGTCAGTTTGGCGACCACGCCGTCAATCATCTGCCGATGGAATTCGGAATGCTTCTGATTGACGAATTCGGCAATCGGGGTCGGTTGAACGTGAATCACGCGTTTATCGGCGACATCGCGTTTTCGGACGAGATAGCCCTTCTGCTCCAGGGTCTTCATGGCCGTGGTCAGCGAGCCCGTGGTAATCCGCAGTTGGTGAGCGATGTTGGTGGCCGTGTTCTCTTTACGGGACAGCGTATCGAAGACGGCTTCGAGCACATGGATTTCGCTAATCGACAGGCGATGGTCGGATAAGTGTTCCAAGGCCATCTCCTCAAAGCGCAGAATGTCATTAAAGGTAACGACTAAGAAGTGATTCAGTAATTCTTTGTTTTCGTCCATAGGGTCCTTTCATATAGTTTGAAGTTCAAACAATATAATCAATACTCTACTATTTTTGGAAAATTAGTCAAGGAAAATCATCTACTTTTTTCTTATTTAGGAAACGCCATTTTCCCAAGGTAGAAAAAAAGCCCGAAAAATCGGGCTCATTGATGAAGATTTTCTTTTCGTCAGTCTATTTGACTTTTATGAATTCTTTTAAGCGGACGTTCCCGTGGTCGCCGAAGACTTCACTGGGGCTTCCCGTAAACTCGGCGATGCCGTTATCGATGAAGACGATTTTGGTGGCGACGTTCTTGGCGAAACTCATTTCATGAGTGACGATGACCATCGTCATGCCTTCTAAGGCTAGCTTCTTGATGACGTTCAGCACTTCATCCACCATTTCCGGGTCGAGGGCGCTGGTCGGTTCGTCAAATAAAAGGACGTCGGGATTCATGCACAACGCACGGGCGATGGCGACGCGTTGCTTTTGCCCGCCGCTCAGTTGGTTAATCTTGTAGCCAAGTTTGTCAGCCATGCCGACTTTGGTGAGGTTACTGACGGCCACCGCGGTCGCAAGTTTTTTCTCAGTCTTTAAGACTTTGAGTTGGGCCAGCGTGCAGTTATCGAGGACGTTTAAATGATTGAACAAATTGAACTGCTGGAAGACCATCCCGGTTTTGGTCCGGAGGCGGTCGACATTGACGTTCTTGTCCATGATGTTGATGCCGTCGATGTAAATCGCGCCAGCCGTCGGGGTTTCTAATAGATTCATGCAGCGGAGTAACGTCGACTTGCCGCCACCGGACGAGCCGATGATGCACACCACTTCGCCTTTATTGACCGTGAGGTTGATATCGCGTAAAACGCAGACTTCGCCGAAGAATTTCGACAAGTTCTCAATACGTATGACTTGTTCCATGCTTAGGCCGTCCTTTCATGCGCGAGCTTCACCACGAACGGGGCGTTAAGATGTTTCTCGACCCGTTTCAGGATTTGGCTGAAGACAACGGTCAGCGTGAGGTAAATAAGGGCAATGATGAAATAGGATTCAATGAACATGTAGG
>JAPLKQ010000048.1:0-1282 GCA_026387995.1 Bacillota bacterium | reverse complement strand
TAGGACTCAATGAACCTGTAGGTAGCGCTGGAAGCGATTTTAGCCGCCATAAAGAGCTCTGAGACCGTGATGACGTTGAGGACGCTGGAATCCTTGATGTTGATGATAAACTCGTTCCCGATGGTCGGGATGGCGTTTTTCAGGGCTTGCGGGAAGATGACATGGAACATCGTAGCGGTTTGCGTCATTCCCAAACTGCGGGCGGCTTCGAGCTGCCCCACGTCGATGGAGTTGACGCCGGAACGGACGATTTCCGCCATATAGGCCGTCGTGTTGATGGAGATGACGAATAACCCGCAGGACAGATAAGTCCATGGGATGCCGATCATCTTACCTCCAAAGTAAATGATGAGGGCTTGGACCATCATCGGCGTGCCCCGGAAAAGCTCGATATAGCACATGGCTAAAAAGGAGGCCACGCGTTTCCCGATGCTTTTCAGTTTGCCGTCTTTCGGCGTGGCTTTCAGGTTACGGACTAGGGAAAGTAATAATCCCAAAATGAGCCCGACCCCCGTGCCGACCACCGCTAAAAGCAAGGTGACGCCTAAGCCTTGCAAGAAAAGGAGACCGTAATGTTGGAATAAATAGATTACTTTTTCGATGCTGCTCATCAAAATCATATTAGGCGATGGCCGATCGGGCGATAGCGCCGTCCATTAAGGACAGGCGTTCGCTGGCGCTTAAGGTCGCCAAGGCCGTATTGATTCGGGTTTGTAAGTCGGAGTTGCCTTCGCCGACGGCAACCGCCACGCTGAGGGCGTTTTCGTCAATGCCGGTGAAATTGACCGTGAATTGGACGATCGCTAAAGTCGGGTTGGCATTCACGATGGCGCGCGCCACCGGATATTCGGCGATGAGAGCGTCCGAATCGCCCGAGATGACCGATAAAGCCGCCGTATTGAAGTCGACGGTCCCGGTTTGGTGGACGACGCCGACGATTTGGTCAATGATCGTGTCCTCGATCGTTCCGAGTTGCGAGACGACTTTATAGCCGCTCAGATCCTGAATCGAGGTGATGGCGGCTAAGCCGCTATCGGCCTGCACGACCGCGACGATATCGCTATTGTAATAAGCACTCGTGAAGTCGACCGATTGGTCTCTTTCTTCCGTATAGCTCATGCCGGCGATGATGGCGTTGATGTCACCCGACTGAATCGCGGGGATAAGCGCGCCCCATTCCAGTTTCTTGATGACGACGTCGATACCGAGACTGGCGCCGATGAATTTGGCGACTTGGATGTCGTAACCATCGGCAAACTGACCGGACACGCCGTTGATCGGC
>JAPLKQ010000189.1 GCA_026387995.1 Bacillota bacterium | reverse complement strand
TCGCCCTCGTCACCATGTTTGGCATTATTTTGGTGGCCTCGCTCGCCAAGCCGAAAAAATTACTCAGTTTCATGTCGGTCCTCAGCGGCTTCGGAATCGGCTACCTGACCGCGCTCATCATTGACGCGGTGGAGATGATTTTCATCTCGCACGATATCAATCAAACGATGATTTTGGTCGAGTTCACGAAACAGTCGGCGATCAACTGGTCGCAGGTTGTCATCTTCCAGGATATGGAATCTTACTTTGGGTTCTGGCGCTATCTCCATTTTGATTTGAACGCGATTGCCCTTATTTGCCCGATCGGCCTCGTCGCCGTCATCGAGCATATCAATAACATCGATGAAATCAGCCATGCCAGCGAACATGATTATTTATTAGATCCCGGCGTCGACCAAACCATCGTGAGCCAAGGCATTGGCACGATGCTATCGGGACTTTTAGGCGGATTACCGATTACCGCGTATTCCGAAAACGCCAGTTTGATGGCGGACCGGAAAGACTTCCGCGTCGGGCCTTTAGTATACGCCGCGATTATTGCGATGATCGTTGGCGTTTTCTCGCCATTCGCTAATCTTTTTTACACGATTCCGAAAGCGGTCATCGGCGGAACCGCAGTCGTTATTTTTGGCATGATTGCCGTGCGTGGCGTCAAGATGATGTTTTATGGCCGCGAAGATCTGCATCAACCCCGAAATATAGCGATTGCCGCTGCTATTTTAGCGGTGGGGTTAGGTTTTGGAACCCTCTCGTTCGTCAGCGATATCACCGGGGACTTAAGTTTTAAACTCTTACTCGGCGGGGTCGATATCAGCTCGTTATTCATCTGCACGTTCATCGGCATTGCCTTAAACTTGATTTTGCCGCGTCCTAAAGTAAAAATAGCGCCTTCTAATGGGCCTAATCCCGAACCTTCTGCCAGGCCAAAATTATAAGATTCAGCACGGACCGCGGCCCATTACGCCGCGGTTTTCTTTATCCTGATATCGCTTTCCCTCCGTAAAAGGCCAATATTTCTTTGATAAACTGGTGCTCGTTTGTTATAATATCAACACTATCGTGAAACGATGACTCCCGAAATTTAAACGAAATCTTCATGATTCGCTTTTCCGGCCTCATCGATTGCTTGGGGGATGAAGCTTATGTCTAAAAAAACCAGCCTGCTCTTTGCTCTATTAACGGGAATGCTGCTCGTCGCGTGCAACCGGGTGACTTCAAGCAGTATCGAAGAAGGAGCGAACATTTATAATCCGACGTCTTATTCGATTGAATATGACGCGGTCCGGCGCGCCGAAGGTTATTCTTCGGTCATGCCATCCAAAGGCGATGTCCATATTTTAGTCATCCCCGTTACGTTTACCGACTATTCCTGCTCGACGCTTCCCGGCGGCTGCGAAGGCATCAAAGCCCAGATCCAGACGACGCTTTTCGGCGCCGCGGAAGACACCGGTTGGGAATCCTTGACCAGCTACTACGAAAAATCCAGTTACGGCCAACTTCATATCTCCGGCTTCGTGACTGATTGGTTTACCAGCGAATACACGGCGTTACAAATCGCCGAGACCGATGCCAGCAACCCGTGTGGTTTGTTTACTCCCTCGATTACAATCCTAAAGGGAACGGCATGCCTGAAGACAGCTCGGTTTTCTGGGCCTTCACGGGCTTCAACTATGGCTCGATGAACGTCCAAAATCCTGGCGTTTTCCAATACGCCTGGGCCTCTTATAAATTCATGTACGAAGACGGCTACTACGAACGCGACGCTGATGGTTACTTGATCAAAGACGCCGATGGCGAAAACATTTTCCACAACTGGCTCGACGATTACGGCAATATCCTCTTAGATGCCCACACGTTCATTCACGAAACCGGGCATTTAATGGGGCTTGACGATTATTACACCTACGATGATGTCGATTGGGGCGCCGCCGGCGCCGTCGACATGATGGATTATAACGTCGGTGACCACGATTCCTATTCCAAAGCCCTCTATGGCTGGACTGTCCCGAAAGTCGTGACGGGTTCAACCCTCGTCACCATCAAGCCTTTCGAGGAAAACGGCGATTTCTTATTGCTGACGCCACAATATACGGAAACTTTATGCGATGAATACTTGGCCATCGAGTTCTATACCCCGACGGTCCTGAACGAAAAAGATTCCCTGCATGCGTTTGCCGGTTATTACCCGAAGACCTTCAGCGTCCCGGGCATCAAGGTTTATCATGTTGATTCCCGTGTCGCCCGCTTCCGTACCAACGCCAGCGGCGTCGATACCCTAGTTTCCTACACGACCGTGATCGGCGCGCGGAGCAGCAGCGGTTACACCGGGCTGGCCCACAGCAACACGGCGAGCCGTAGCGGCAACCCTGACTTCAAACTCATTCACCTACTTGAAAGTAATGGCGAGAACAGCTTCAAGCATGGCGGCATCGCCACCGACGCGACCCTCTTCACGGAAGGCATGACCTTCGGTTATGACACCTTCGCCAATTACATCTTCAATAGCGGCCTTGCCCTCGGTTACAAGTTCACCGTCAAGTCGATCACCGCGACCGGCGCGACCCTCGAAATCATCAAAATCTAAAACCACAGAGCCTCATGAGCGATCATGGGGCTTTTTTTATCTTCTTATACAAAATGTATAAATCGCCAATATTTTCGTAGCCCCTCACGTTACTATTGTGTTATCATTTTTTATTCACATGCGCGCTTATTCAATAAGGCGTCTGTTAGAAGGGGCATTTTTATGCAAAAGAAGTTCAAATTAAGTCTCGCATTCCTCGGCCTGATGGTCCTGGCCGCTTGCGAGTTCAATCCTGGATCATCATCGTCATCGTCCTCATCCGCTTCGAGTTCTTCGAGCGA
Source organism: Bacillota bacterium (assembly GCA_026387995.1). Lineage (GTDB taxonomy): Bacteria > Bacillota_I > Bacilli_A > RFN20 > CAG-826 > CALMWE01. The sequence continues at coordinate 1 of JAPLKQ010000189.1, read as the reverse complement.
T
>JAPLKQ010000093.1 GCA_026387995.1 Bacillota bacterium | reverse complement strand
TTAAGCCTTTTTCCATACTGTTATTATATCTTCAATCTGCATCTAACGATATGGCTGAAAAAATGTGCTAATGCTTGCATTTTTATTCATTCCATTCATGCTTTTCTCTCCACTTTTGCATCTTAAGATTATACTTTTCTTCTTTGGCTATCTGCTTAATCATCTTGTTTTTAAACCGCCGATTGATTTCGTTGGAATACCATTTCATAGGCAGGTCATTTTGATTTGAGACCATTGGCTTTTCGGCTTTCCATTCGGCGACGGGGTTTCCCCAATCATCCGTGGCAACGTCCCGTTTGACATCATGGATATAGTTGGTTTTTTGCATACGAAGCGTCATTAATGGGGCCACGATGAGTACCATTGAGATCATAAAAGAATAAACGCTTGTGCTCGACAAAATAGCCTCTTCGAATGCTGCGTGAACGCAGAAAGCAATGAACATCGCAAGAAAGATAAAGCGGGAGTCTCGGTCTTTCTTTCCGATTTTTATGTAAATAACAAACAGATAAACAAATAAGGCAAGATAAAGAGCTAGATATAGAAGGCCGCCAATGTTTGCGACCTGAAGTAATCCATTATGGAAATATTGGTTCGGTTCATTATTGAAGACGGACGTATTTCCAAAAAGAAAGAGACTTGCGATTTTTTCTCCATAGCCGAAAAATAAATGCCAACCAGACAATAGATTGATGGCAGAATTCCAAATCAAAACACGGCTGTCAACGGTGCCTACGCCCGATTGGAAAATAGAAACCGTGATATAGTGATAAATCTTATCGTTAATGGGAAGGGCCTGAAGTGCCGGAACCGTGAGCAAACAAGCAATATAAACGACAGCAAGTAATGAAACGCCGAGCAAAATTGAATTCAATACAATATTGCGTTCAAATCTAACAAAAACATAGTAGAGAAAAATCATGATAAAGAATACGGCGGCCGCCATAATCGGCGTTTTTGATAATGTCGTGATCAAGCACATAAATAAGAATGCCGTGATACTGAATTGCCACTTCACCTTTGATTGAGAGGCAAGATAACACGAAATCATGATTCCGCCAAGTAAATATTTGCCATAGGTGTTTTTGTCTTCGAAGACAGAATGGTGAAAACAAACCTATAATCGTGTCTTTTTCAAATATTATCGAGTAGATGCCACACAAAACGAGAAATCCAAGAATGAGATATAAAAGTAGAAATAATTGCTTTTTAAAGAGGAATATTTTTGGCATGAGTATCATAAAGATATAGGTCAACACGACGGTTGAAAGTACCTGAAACACGCCCGCAACCTTCGTAGTTGTCGAAATAACGACCTCATACTCAAGGAGAGTCCCTGTATTGACTGATGAAAGCATCGTCGATGCAGGAATCAGGGCAATCACGATTAAATTGGAGAAGGCATAAATGCCAATGAAAATCGTAAGAATCCAATTGAACCGAATGTGATTATGGATAATGAGCAGTAAAAAGTACCCGGAGAGCCCAACAAAAAGAAGACCTTTCCAGGCGAGCTCAATTAGTGATGAAGCAAAAATGTTGGGAAGAAATGAAATATAAGGAATCATGGTTGGAAAAAGACTCAAGACGAAATAGACGAAAAGAATCGGTACCAACCATCGATTAAGTCTTAAGTTTCGGACGGATGTGCGATCTTGTGGGTAGTTTCTCATGGTTTGGCTCGCCTTTTCGGCTTCGTGTAAAAATGAGTTGCTGTTATTTTGTTGCTGATGATTTTTAGCAAAGAGTTCGAGGGTGCTGCAAATGATTTTATTGCGATAATCTTCACTGCCAAGGATGCTACGTATCTCTTTCTGAAGTTGGTCTTTGGAAGATGCGAGGGCGCCAACGCCTTCTTTTCGTAAATAAGGGTAAAAGGCACAATACTCGGGGGCATAGAAAATAATGGGACGGCCAGACCCTAATAAATCAGGTATTTTGGATGAAAACGAATTTTGGATCAGCCCTTTAACGCTCCGTTTGAAAGATTCCGTATGAAATACAATAGTCGCATGACTAACGATATCGGCTAAAGCATCAGCCCCAACCGGCTCGTGTAAGATAACATAAGCGTTTTTCTTTAGTTGCAACGTTGTTTTTTTGCTCGCATTCGTGGCAAATACGTGGAGACGGTACTCAGGGTCAATGTTTCCAAGGGCATCCGCGATTTGAAGCAAGGATTCGCAGCGATGTAATGCCGAAGTTACGTTACCCGCATAAAGAAAATAGGGAGTCACAACATCGATTGGTTGTGCCGAAGACACTACTGATGAAGAAGAATAAATGACTTTGGAAGGAACCCGAAATTCTTTTTCAATTACCTCGGATAACTGTGTGTGATTTGTAATGACAGAACTAGCGATCGCAATGCATTTCGTGTAGGCCTTTTTTAATATACTCAGACATTTCCGAGAGAAAAATTGGTACCAAGGGACCTGATGGAAATATTCATCTTCGGAAGTATAAATCATCAGAGGAATTTTATATTTTATCGATAAATCATAAGCCATATCAAGCATGAATGCGGAACGACTGGCATAAAGAAGAATGACCGTTGGTTTAAATTCCTCAACAAATTGGTGTAAGTTCTCGAAAGAGCCTCTTTTATTTTTCCATACGCGCTCGCGGATATAACGTGCAAAACCGCTTTCAATAAAAACGTGGCTGGAAAAAAGCTTTTTTTCGGATTTTGAAGAAAATTGGGTGTTCGTTCCTTTAGGCATAGAATCGGGAGTAATGCGATTTCCAAGCGATTTTTTGCGTCCAAAAAGGCTTTTTAATTTATCGAGATCGGTCATTCGAAAGAAATTCCCAGCGACTGTGATATCCGGAATTTCGGGACGTATATATATTTGCGCCACGTTATCCTTTTGGAATTGCCCCAAAAGGGTTTTTAGCGTTTTGCCATTAGCGTTTTCATTTGAAATGGCATTATTGGAGATGACGAGAATCCGTGGTTGTTCAGTATTCATTTTTTGTTATCAACTTTCTGGCGTCGCAAATCAGAATGCTTAATTAGACCATGAAAGGCCCAAGAAACAAAATAGAAGAAGGATGAGAAGAAATTGAGGTGTTCGACACGGCGGTAAACACGCCACTGCCACTTGATCATTTTGCTTTTCTTAGCCGACGCGGAACTTCCATGCAGACGATACATTGCAAGCACTTCGGGATTTCCATAGGCATATTTGACTTTTTTTAGGATGTTTAGGAAGCAAGCAAAATCTTCACGTTTAAAGGCGTTTTCGGGCATATAGAACGTGCCGATTGCCTCCCGATCATATATTGCGGTTAAGCAAGTAATGGAATTGGTTTTTAGAATATCTTTATAGGTGACTTTTTCGGGAACGATGAAGACTTTG
>JAPLKQ010000080.1:9591-15767 GCA_026387995.1 Bacillota bacterium | reverse complement strand
CAAAATCAGTTTCATGCGCAATGGTCGTCATGACGGACTTGGCGACGTCAGCGCTTCCGCCGATGAGGTTTGGCACCGTTCCGTTGAGCAAATTGAGTAGCGCCTGGGAAGTATTACGGGTGGAGTCTTTGGATCCCGGAGCAAATTCCGGTAATGAACCATACACATACGCACTAACGTCATGATCTAAAGTCTTGGTAAGACGCTCTCCTTCAGCAGGATGCGCGAGTTTGTACGCTTCAAAGGCTTTGGTCCACTCTTCAAAGGCTTTCGCGCCACGGGCGAGAATCGTCGTTTTGAATGTATCATAGACTTCCGCGGGAATCTCAAACGGCGGATAGGTGTAACCATAAGATGCTTTAGCATTCGTTCCATCCGGTTCGCCCAGCGGCGCGCCATGGACTTTGCTCGTGCCTTGGTAGGCGGAACCAAAACCGATAATGGTGTGGACAATGATGAGATTGGGCTTATCTTCGCTTTTTTTCGCTTTTGCGATGGCTTTATCGATTTCTTTGATGTCGTTGCCATCCAGAACTTCCTGGACGTTCCAGCCGCTGGCTTCAAAACGCTTGCCGACGTTCTCGGAGAACGTATTGGCGAGCGGACCATCCAGCGTGACAGCGTTACTGTCATAGAAGAGGATGAGTTTATTGAGTTTTTGGTGACCGGCTAAAGAGATGGCTTCTTGGGAAAGCCCTTCTTGGAGGCAACCGTCGCCTGATAAAACATAGGTATAGTGGTCAAAAAGCTTTTTGCCGTCGGGATATAAGGCGGCGAGCGAGGTCTCGGCCATCGCCATGCCAACCGCCTGGGCTAAACCTTGCGCTAACGGACCGGTGGTCGCATCGACGCCGGCGGTATGCCGATATTCGGGGTGACCCGGCGTCCGGCTGTCCAGTTGGCGGAAATGTTTCAGGTCATCGATGGTCAGGTCGTAACCGCTGAGATGAAGCATGGTATAAAGAAGCATGCTGGCATGCCCGGCGCTGAGCACGAAACGGTCGCGGTTAATCCATTCCGGATGCTTAGGGTCGCTGACTAAGTGCTTCGTGAATAACGTGTAAAGGATCGGGGCGCTGCCGAGGGGCATCCCCGGGTGTCCGGATTTGGCAAGATTCGTCGCGTCAATCACGGTGGAGCGGATGGCGGCAATGGCTAATTGATCAGTGTTCATGAACGTATTCTCCTTAATGAATATTATTCTTTTTTGACGATGGCAATTGACAAATCATCGAGCTGCTGCTGATCGACCGGGCTTGGGGCCTTCGTCAATGGGCAGACGGAAGCGAGGTTCTTTGGGAAGGCGATGACATCGCGGATGTTATCGGTGCCGGTGAGGATCATGGCTAAGCGGTCCAATCCGAACGCCAGCCCGCCGTGCGGCGGCGTGCCATAGTTAAAGGCATCAATGAAATAACCAAACTTGCGCTGGATATCGGCTTCGGTATATCCGAGGACTTGGAAGATCTTGTATTGGACGTCATGGTCATAGATTCTGAGGGAACCACCGCCGGCTTCGTAACCGTTGATGACGATATCGAAAGCATAGGCATAGACGCGACTCGGATCCGTGTCGAGGTACTTCAAATCTTCATCGCATGGACGTGTGAATGGATGATGGGCGCTGACTAATTGTCCATTGTCGTTCTTTTCAAATAATGGGAAATGGACGACCCACAACAAATCAAAGGTTTCCGGTTTGATGAGGTTTAATTGACGAGCGTAAAAAGTCCGTATGGCGCCGAGGGCAAAACAGACGTCGGTGTTGTTCGCGGAAGCGGCAAAGATGACGAGGTCATCGTTCTTGAGCGATAACGTCTCGAATAGCTTATGGCTTTCAGATGAAGAAACCAGTTTGGCAAAAGAACCGGTCAATACGCCTGCTTCGACTTTCAGGGGGGTAACGCTCTTTAAATGGTATTTATGGGCAATCAAGTTAAGCTCATCAAGGGTTTTCCGGCTGCTGGTGGAGGCGACGCCGGGAATGACGATGGCTTTGATAGACGCCGCGGTCTTAAAGCCTTCGTAGGCACTATTGACGAAAATCGATTTGACGTCAACAAGCTTTAACCCAAAACGTGTATCCGGCTTGTCCGTCCCATAAGTGTTAACGGCTTCGGCATAATCTAGCCGCCGTAACGGGAGCGGCAACTTAATGCCTTTGACGTCGAGGAAAACTTTAGCTAAAGCCCCTTCCATGTAAGCCAACAATTGATCTTGGTCAAGGAAAGAGGTCTCGATATCGATTTGGGTGAAATCCGGTTGACGGTCAGCCCGTAAGTCCTCGTCGCGAAAACAGCGCGCGACTTGGTAATATTTTTCTAAACCGCTGATCATCAGGAGTTGTTTGTAGATTTGCGGCGATTGCGGTAACGCATAGAAGTTTCCTGGGTGCACGCGGCTGGGAACGAGAAAGTCCCTGGCGCCGCCGGGGGTCGAAAGCGTCAATAAAGGCGTTTCAATCTCTAAAAAGCCATTGGCATCAAGGTAAGTGTGGAATGCTTTTACGATTTGCGCGCGCTGAATAAGCTTTTGCTGCATCGACGGACGGCGTAAATCCAAGTAGCGGTATTTCAAACGGGTATCTTCAAGGGCATCGGTGACATCGTCAATGATGAGCGGAGGCGTCTGGGACTTGTTGATCAAAATGATCTTGTCGGCCACCACTTCGATGGCGCCCGTTTTCAGATTTTTGTTTTCGACGTCTTTTTCTTTGACCGTCCCAAAAACCTGGACGACGTATTCGTTACGGACATCCGGGATATCGAGACCTTCTTTGACTAAAACTTGGACAATGCCGGAACGGTCGCGCAAATCGATGAAAATGAGCGAGCCAAGATTTCTCCGTTTCGCCACCCAGCCGACTAAAACGACCTTTTCACCGACATTTTTAAGGGACAAGGTCCCATTTTGATGTGTTCTTTCCATAGTGCTCTCCTAGTGATGATCATGGTCATCTTCGACAGCGAATAATTGATCGGCTTTATCGATTAAATCGGCATATTTGACCGTGATTTGCTCTTGGGTTTTCAAATTCTTCAAGGTCACCTGCTCAGCTTGCATCTCGGTATCGCCGATGATGACGGCATACTTGCTGCCTTTATGCTCGGCCCGTTTGAAAAGGGTTTTAAATCCTTTATTCTCGAAACAGACTTCCGTCCGATAGCCGGCTCCGCGTAGGGCTTGGGCAATCATGTAAGCGTCAAGCAGGGCGTTATCGCCGAGAGGCATGACGTAAAAGTCGGTTTCTTCCTTGACATCCTGAAGCAATTTATCGTTTTCAAGGACGCCATAGATGCGTTCAATCCCGAAAGCCAATCCGACGCCACTTAAAGCCGGGCCGCCGAGTTCGCTGACCAAATTATCATAATGGCCGCCGGCGCCGAGCGCGCCGAGGCTGACGCCCGCTTCCGTCGTATAGTGGAATTCGAAGACAACGTGCGAGTAATAATCGAGTCCGCGCACTAAACTTTCATCGACTTCATACTTAATATCGAAATTAGCTAATGTCGCCAGCACGAATTCAAAGGATTCTTGAGCGGCTTCGGTGAGATAATCACTGATTTTAGGGGCCTTTTTGACGATTTCGATATCCTCAGGTACTTTGCAATCGAGAATCCGAAGCGGATTGCTTTCGTAACGTTCGTGGCAATCCGGACACATCTTATCGAGATGCTTTCCAAAATATTCTTTCAAAGCGACGCGATAGGCTTTGCGACTTTCGTCGTCGCCGAGCGTATTGATCTTGAGGGTGATATGACCAAAACCAAGCATTTTCAGGGCGGCATAACCCATCATGATGACTTCAGCGTCGCTGAGCGGCGAAGTGATGCCGACGGACTCAACGCCGAATTGGTTAAACTGACGATACCGGCCAAGTTGCGGCCGTTCGTAACGGAATGCCGGCCCGAGATAATAAACCTTGATCGGTAAATCTTGGGTGGCGAATAATTTATTGTTCACAATGCTGCGCATGACGCCGGCCGTGAGTTCCGGACGGAGGGTAATGCTGCGATCGCCTTTATCTTTAAAGGTATACATTTCCTTGCGCACGATGTCGCTGCTATCGCCGACGCTGCGCGTAAAAAGTTCGGTTGCTTCGATAATCGGAGTCCGCAATTCGCTGAATCCGTATAAGTCAGCAACGGCTTTAAATAACGTCTCGATTTTTTCATAGGCACGGGCTTCATCTAAGATGACGTCGTGGGTGCCCTTTGGCAAATTGATTTCCATAAATACCTCCAAAAAAATAAAAAGCGATCGATTCTAAGGACGAATGATCGCGGTACCACCTTAGTTCGCCAGACAGATATCCGACGCACTTATGGCGGTAACGACGCGCTACGGAATCCCTACTTATCGGGCTTCACCCTCAGCAGTGTCAAATTTATTCCGATCCGCGGGCCTTTTCATCAAGCAAGCCCTCCCTAAAGCGAACGGTTAAATCCTCTGCGTCAACGGTAAATAAATTATAGTCATTAAAGACTATAAATGTCAATTTAGAAAAACCACGGTAATCCGAGTAAAAAACGACTAATGGACGACGCGGTAAACCTTGAAAACGCCCGTCACGTTGAGCAAAATATTGAAGATGTCGCTTAGGCGCTTGGCGTCTGTAATCAAAACTGTCACGAGGATGGTCGAGGTCATGGTGTTTTGGTGAAGTTTGGCGCTCACGGCCGATAAATTGACTTTTTGTTGCGAGAAAGTGCCCATGATATCAATCAAAAGGTTCGCTCGGTCGATGCTTTCAATCGCAATATCGACCGGATAGACGGAAAGTTCGAGATTGTCGTTCCAATAGACGTCCACGAGGCGGTTCTTTTCGGTCGCGATATTGGGACAAGTCGCACGGTGAACGGTGATACCTTTGCCTTTCGTGATATACCCAACGATGTCATCGCCAGGAATCGGCGTGCAACAATTGCCTAAGGTGATGGCGACTTTACCGGCATTCTTCACGAACACCGGCGTATGGCCATCCATGATTTCGGCTTTGGTCTTGAATACGGGGTTAACATTCACTCTTTTTTTGATATTCAAAAAGTCGATAATCGCGCTTGGCATCGGGTTTCGATTGGCAATCGCAATGAATAATTCGTCAAGATTGGAAACGCCAAATTGCGAGAATACTTTCGGCTGGTTGATGGCTTCGATCATTTCCTGCTCAGTCAAACCACGGTCTTTGAACGAATCGATGGCACTCGTCCGCCCTTTTGCCACATGGTCATCATGCAGTAAATCGGCGTTCTTCTTCATCAGGAATTTGCGGATATGGTTTTTGGCGGATGCGGTCTGGACGATCTTCAGCCAACCCTCGTTAGGCCCTGGAGAAGTTTTGCTCGTTTTTATTTCGACAACATCGCCTGTTTTAAGAATCGTATGAAGCGGTACCAACGAGCCGTTGATGACGGCCCCAATCGCCGAATCGCCGACACCCGTGTGAATGCGATATGCAAAGTCCAGCGGGGTCGACCCGGTCGGAAGTTCCACCACTTTGCCTTTGGGCGTGAAAACATAAACATTGGCCTTGAAAATATCGTTGGTCAAAGAATCCATGTATTCCTTGGCGCCTTCGGTTTCGCCGCCAAGGTTGATAAAATCACGGAACCAATGCAATTGGTCCTCAATTTCTCTTTGTTCGGATTCAGGGTTGTAATTACGGCCTTCTTTATAGGCCCAGTGAGCGGCCACGCCGGTTTCGGCGATCTCGTCCATCTCTTTGGTGCGGATCTGCACTTCGAAAATTTGCCCATCGCCAGCCACAATCGTGGTATGCAGGGATTGATAAAGGTTGGCTTTCGGCATGGCGATGTAGTCTTTGAAGCGGCCCGGTATCGGTTTGTAGGCAGCGTGGACCAGCCCGAGCACTTCGTAACAGTGAAGGACCGTGTCGGTAATGATGCGTAACGCCAAGATGTCATAAATCTCATTGAAGTTATGACCTTTGATATAAATTTTCTTATAAATGGAATAGATGCTCTTAACACGGCTTTCGAGATCAAAAGAGATATGAGCTTCAAAAACGATGTCGGCGATTTTTTTCTTAAGGTCGTTCAGTGATTTTTGAAGGTTCTTGTTTCGATTTTCGAGCATCTCGATAATGTCGGCATATTTTTGCGGTTCTAGATATTTCAGGCATAAATCTTCAAGCTCGCTTTTGAGCTTGTACATAC
>JAPLKQ010000080.1:0-9549 GCA_026387995.1 Bacillota bacterium | reverse complement strand
AGTCGAGGGTCCGCATGTTATGGAGACGGTCGGCCAGTTTGATAATGATGACGCGGATATCTTTGGCCATGCCAAGGAAGATCTTACGATGGTCTTCGGCCTCAAATTCATCGGAGGTCCGGTGCGAGAGTTTTAACTGTTGGATTTTGGTGACGGAATCAACCAACATCGCCACTTCGGCGCCAAACATTTTCTTGATATCTTCAAGGGTGACGTCCGTATCTTCGACAACATCGTGGAGGAAGCCCGCGACAATGGTATCAGGGCCGGCTTGCAAAGTGCCCAAAATATAGGCCACTTCGAGCAAATGGTGAATATAAGGTTCGCCGCTTTTGCGGAAGACACCGGCGTGTTTTTCATTGGCGAATTCGTATGCTTTCTTAATGCGTTCGCGGTCTTCAGGTTTGGTAATGTAGGCGAAAAAGACTTCTTGCACTTCGGCAAAAGTATGAAGCTTCAGTTTGCTGTTCTGCAAGAGCTGGTTTTCCATAAAAAATCCTATTTATATTTCACTAATGAAAAAATATCGAAATTGGCAAAACGTTGGCGTCCGCCGAGGCCTTGGAGCTCAACGACGAACCCAATCCCGACGATTTGTGCGCCGGCTTTTTCAATTAAACGGATGACCGCCGCTAACGTACCACCGGTAGCGAGGAGGTCATCGATGATGACAACCTTTTCTCCAGGTTTAAATGCATCCTGGTGAATCTGAATGGCGTCTTGGCCATATTCAAGGTCGTAGTTTTCGTTGTAGACAGGGCGCGGTAATTTGTAAGGTTTACGGGCAGGAATAAAGCCGATGCCAAGTTCAAAAGCCACCGGGCATCCAAAAAAGAAACCGCGCGATTCGGGGCCGATGATTTTCTCGGCGCCTTTCGATTTGGCAAATTTGGCTAATTCATCGATGGAATAACGAAAGGCTTTTCCACTGGCTATGAGTGGCGTGATGTCACGAAAAAGGATTCCCGGGGTCGGGAAATCAGGTACTTTTCTGATGTAATGTTTTAAATCCATGGTCTCTTTCCTCGATATGTTATTAGTATATCGCATTTTTCTCTATAAGCATATTCAGAAAATACCACGGATAAGTTATCAATCAATCAGTAACTAAAAGAAACTATATACTATGGAAAAATGCCATAAGAAAAGGGCACGGTTTTACCCGTGCCCTGTAACTCCCTTAATTGTTGGGTTTTTGCAATTTATATTTCAATATCCGGCGAAAACCCTTTTTTGGAGAGTCAGAAGAGATTATAATCAGCGAAAATTACGCAGCAACATGATAAATAGCAATGTAGTTAATGACAATTCTCTTAGTGGTCGTGATAGTGATTGTGTCCGTGTCAGCAAAAGTGAATTCAATCGCTTCAACTGTTGCGGATACTCCGCCCTGAGTCGGGGTAATTATTACTCCGTTAACAGTGAGGGTGTCAGTAACTGGGCTTGCCCATGCGGCACATCCAACGACTACTTTGTTTATACCGGTTCCGGCTTGGAAAGTCAAAGTGACGCCACCGTTAGCGGTACCAGATCCAAACTTAATACCGTTAAATTGTGGCCCAGTGGCCGCGGCAGACTGCGCCGCAGTGTAAACGTTGGTTTCGCCAGATGAGGAAACGAGTTTTTCAGTTCCGCCAACGGCAATCTTAGACTGCAAGAATGGAGCGAAAGTACCAGCTAAATATTTAGTGTTAAGGCCATCGCTATAAGCAGTGCGGACTTGATCGTTTAGATTATAAGTTGCGATCAAAGGATCAACCACTGGTGGAACAACGGATAATTGTTCGATAACGATAGAGCCGCCGAGATCGGTTGCCCAGATAAAGGTAACTTTGTATGAACCAGCTTCAGTAACTTTGATGTTGGAGCCAGTGACATCGATTCCGAGCGGAGCCGGCTCAAGCGCGACTTTGTTCGGTCCACGTTTTAAATCATAACTTCCGCCCGCGTTAACGACAAATTCGTCGTTCGCAACGAACGAGAAGGTTCCGGCATAAGTATGCTCTTGACCTTCTACAGCAGTTAATGCAAAGGTCGTGGTGTCAGTGATCGTCCAAGAGTTGATTGTACCGGTGAGGTACCATCCGCCATTGTCGACTTCGCTGACCGGTGGGACGATTGGATCGCCTAAACGCGTGACGTTAATAACAACGGCTTCACCAGAAACGACCTGGATCGTGTAGTTGCCATTGACGGTGACGTTGATGTTTCCACCTTGAAGTTGTCACCGACATATAGGTCGAGCGTGAACTCGAACGTGCCGGCAGTCGCGGTTTCAACGAATAAGAAGGCATCATCAGCGGCATTCCATGCGTTGATGGTGCCGGCTAAACGCCAGAATTGTTCTTCAGGCGGGGCGACGATTGGATCGCCAATGCGGGTGATGTTAATAGTGATTGTGGAAGAAACGACTTGGATACTATAGTTGCCGTGCATCGCGACGCTAATGTTGCCACCAGCATCGACGACAGCGCCTTCAGGAGTGACAGTGCCGATTTTTTCGGAGCCAAACCATGAAGCACCATTCTTCGTGACCTTGAATTGATCATCAATGTAGAGGTCAAGAACGATTTCATAGCGACCAGCAGTCGAAGTCTCTTCGAGTAAGTGAGTATCGTCAGCGGCGTTCCAAGCGTTGAAGGTACCGGCTAAGCGCCAGAATTCTTCGGTCGGGACGATGATCGGATCACCTAAACGGGTGACGGCGATATGTGGGAGAAAAGCATTGGTGGTATCAAGGACGACGTGGTAGTTGCCTGCCAATGCGGATTGCGCATTCTTAACGGCAAAGCCACCGCCTTCGATCATGCAATCGGCCGGATCCATAACGTTGATAGAGCTGTAGCCGAGTTGGCCAGTCCAAGAACGGTCATGAATGATGGCAAATTCATCACCAAGTAAGAGGTCGAGCGTAATCTCGAATTGATTGACGCCTTCAGAGACGCGAGTCAAATCGTAGTCAGTTCCGGCGTTGGCCCAGTTGGATGTTCCAAAGCTACCGACAATCGACCAGACTCTCGTATCGGCGACGAATTCGCTCGAAGAAATCGAGCTGCTCGAGGATGACGAAGCTTCGGATGACGAACTTGAAGACGACGCTTGGCTCGAGGAGCTAACTTCACTCGAGGAAGACGTTCCGCCGCAAGCTGTCAAAGCCAGCAACAAGACGGGTAATAAGATTAATTTTTTCATTATATTTTTTTCCTCCTTAATCCATTACAAGTATATTTTAGTCAATTTAAGGTCCAGTGTAAAGAAATAAATGTAAGGGCTTTTATATTTATATAAAACGCAAAAAAAGACCTTTTTGAAGCCGTAAACCCTATTTTTGAGGATATTTACGCGATTGTTGAAGAAAAGGATGTAATTTTGTAAACAAGAGAACGCTGATTTCGATAGACATTGACCTCAAATTCTCCCAATAAGTCGACTCTGGGAACGGCACGCACCTCTTTTTCGGCGAGGTTGAAGCCTAAAAGCTTGGCGTTATTTCCTAAAAGCGTCGAGAGATGACGTCCCGAGGAGATGAATGTCAACTGCTTGGTATCCAAATTACGAAGAACGAATTTGGGCGCAGGATATGACATGCCAAAGGGGGCAAATTGCCGCAAGGCTTGATAATTCTCCCAAGTGATATCTTGGGTCTCAATCTCCAAAGTATGATCGATTTTTGCTTCGATTGGATAGGTACTGGCTAAATCTTCAAAGGCTTTTTTGAAGGCAGCGAAATCATCGCGCCGGATGCTGAGCCCGCCGGCCATGCCATGGCCACCGGATTTCACCATGAAAGACTCGAGTGACTTAAACGCCTTGGAGATATTGAACCCCTCTTGCGAGCGGGCGCTACCTTTTAATAAGGCGGGGTCATTGCTATCGCTTGTAAAAACCACCACCGGTTTATGGAACTGCATGAGCAAACGGTTCGCGACCAACCCAATCAGGCCTTCTTTATCTTCGGTCAAAAGGACAATCGCGGGAGAATCGGTATCATCGGTCTCATGGTTTTGAGCGGAACCTTTCATCAACGCTTTGCGGTCTTCATTGATGCCGGTCATCCAGGAGGCCAACTCATTAATTTCAGTAATGTCTTCGCTTGTGAAATACTTGACGAGACGGTTGATGTTGGCGTTCTCGACGAGGCGTCCCACCGCATTGATTTTTGGGGCCAAGCGCATGCCGATGACCTTCTCGTCAATGTCCTGCCCTTCGGCCAGGATGGCGATCTGCGGATAGCGATGCTCATTCATGGCATTCATAGCCAGACGGAGCACGTCGCGGTTGACGCCGAGCAGCGGCATCATGTCGCTGACGGTCGCGATGCCCGCGAGCGACAATAAATAATCATCGACTTTTTGAAGTAACGCCACCGACAGCATGAAAGCGACATAAGCGCCGCAGGAATAGGTCGGTTCGTCACTGGCGAGCACAGGGTGAAGGATGGCAAAAGCCTTGGGCAAACCGCTGACCGCTTCATGATGGTCCGTGACGATGACGTCAACCCCGAGCAGGCTGGCTTTTTCAAGGGCTTCGGTCGCGGTGATGCCATTGTCAACGGTGATGATGAGCGAATAGCCTTTTTGGGCGATTTCCGCGACTTTGAGAGGGTTTAAGCCATAGCCGTCAAGATAACGGCTCGGAAGGTAGTAACCCACCGCTATGCCCATTTTTGCGAACGCCTTGACGAGGATGGAAGTCGCAAGGACGCCGTCGCAGTCATAGTCGCCATAAATCATGATTTTTTCTTTATTCTGAAGGGCTAAATGAATCCGCGCGACGGCTTTGTCCATCTGCGTGAAATGACTCGGGTTCGGCAGATCCGCGAAAGTGAGATTCCGCGACAAAGAAAGAAACTCCGCTTCGGTGAGATGGAAATAGCCTAATAATTTTTCATGGAAAGTCATCGGCGTTGCTCCTTAAAAAGAAAAGACTGCGCAGTGCAGTCTAATCGTTAATTCCAATGAAGACGGCTTCTTGCGGTTCGCCGGTTTTGACTTTGGCGGCTTTCTTTTCAGAACGGGCACGGCCGCGGCGGGATTCTGGCAGTTTGAAATTAATGCCAATCTTACCGAATAATTTTGCCAAGGCGACACTCATCGGCATCAACAAGGACGTGGCAAATAAGGCGCTCAGGACAATACCCAAGGTGACTGCGGCGAACATGGTCGCGTACGCGCTCGGGCCAAAGCCGAAGAAGTTGATTCCGAAATAGGCAACGAGGAAGGTTAAGGCAAGCACCGGCGTCGCGGTTAAGGCCACGGATTTCACGCCGAGCGAGTTCACGATTTCTTTGGCTTTAATCTTGTCTTTCTCGTCCTTAATAAGCTCTCTTTCCTTATTGAAGATAATGACGGAGAGGATCAAGGCGAAGAGACCGACAAGCAGGATGGATAAGCTGATCGGGGCGGTGACCGGGATGCGGGTCAAGGCGAAGAACGCTAAGGTGATGAAACTTGATAAGGCGGCGACGGCCAGCGCGGCGAGGCCACGCGAGAGCCGGTAGCGGAGGAATAAGTAGAACGAAGCAGCAATCAAGCCAATGCTGACGGCTAAAGCGACTTTCGCGATGTTCGGCTGGCTGATGAGGCTCGTGACCGGTTTCACGCTGACGGTCGAGACATCGGTGTCGGCATCGATGCCGAAGACAATGTCATTCAGGACCTCGGAGAGCGTTCCGTTATAGCTATGGACCGTGTCATCGAAGACGGCCGGTTCGTCGCCGGTTAATTTCTTGTCAAGTTCAACGACGTAGAAACGATAGTCAACCGCCACTTCCTCGACGGTTTTGGTCATTTCGCTGAGGGAGACCGTGGTGTACACGATCGGAGCGCCGTCGACGGTGAGATGGGCGAGAATCTTGTCTTCGACATAAGCGGTCGAATCAATGTCCGAACGATCGGCTAAAACTTCAAAGTAAATGCGACCGTTATCGACGCTCGAAGGGGTTGAGGCAAAGATGGACTTCCCAGTTAATCCCAGGATGAGCATCAAGGCAACGCCGGCGACCGTGACGATGCTGGCGCCAAGAGCGACTTTCGAGGCTTTTTTGGTGAAGTCAACTTCGGCAAAACGACCGAAATAATTTTGTTTTTCTTCGTTCAGGTTGTTCGGGACTTTCGTCTTGTCGATACCAAATAAATGCAGTTTGTCCTGGAGCTCGACGGTGTTCGTGAGCAGCCACATCAAGCCTTTGAGGCCGGTTAAGACAAAGAGCAAGTTGGCGAGCGATCCAAAGACGACCATGATCGAGAAACACTTGACCATCGGTCCGCCGAGGAAGTAAGCGACAAGGCTAAATAAGAAAGCGACAACGCTGAGGTCGATGGTCGGCCATAAGCTACGCTTGCTGGCTTCGTTATTGGCTTTTTTGAGACCACGGCCTTTATAAACTTCATTCTTTAATTTGCTGAAATAGAGGAAGGCGCTGGCAATCCCAAGCGCTACCACCGCCAGCATGCCGATGATGGCCGCTCCGGTAATTTCCATGCCGACCAGATTATAGAAAATCAGGGCGACAAAGAGCGACAGCGAGGTCGTCGCGATGGCGGCAAGTCCGCTGAGTCGATAGAAGACGATGACGCCGGCGAAGACGATGAGCAGGCCGATGAGGATGGCTAGCATCGTCCGCGAGAAAGCGATGGTCGCATGGCGGTTGAGAGAGATGAGGCTTTCGACTTCGGCGGTCACGGCGACTTCGAAGAGGAAATCAACGTTAAAACTGAGCGCGCTGGCATTAAATAAACGGACATAATGAGCGGCTAAATCATTGGCTTGGGTGACGGCGCTGACCGGGTATTTGTTGTTTTTGTCAGCCGTGCCAAATTGGGCGGGCGAGACGGCGCTGCAAATTTCGGTTTTGGCGTTACTGAACCAAATCCTGGTGTAGTCGAATTTGAGTAAAATCTTATCGGCGATTTTGGTATCGGTGAGCGACGCTTCATAGGTATCGGATTCGGACTTGTTGGCCCAAAGCAGAATCATGGCGTCGGCCGTCGTCGAGGAGGTTGTCGAGTTATCGTAGTTGCCGGTGGTCGTGGTCGAATCCCCTTGGATGGTTTGGGCTTCGGAAACGATCTGCTCGACAAATTTAGTCGGGTCGCTGAGTGGGATGACGACGACCGGGTATTGGCCGTTATATTCGATGCGGGCGGTTGAATCTTTAAACATTTCATCGCCGACGGCGCAGGTATCTTTGGTCGTACAGATGGAAAAGACGCCGTTATAGGCAAGGTATTCCTTGATGCGGTCATAAGCCGTCGAACTATTTTCGGCTAAGGTGACACGGACCTGGTTTTCGCCTTCCGTTTCAACGTTGTATTTGTTGACGCCAGCCGTTTCAAGGCGGCTGATCATGGTCTGAGCGATGTCATCGACGGTGCCGGTCGGTAAAGGCCCGGTTTCGTCTTCCGGATCGGAGATGCGGTAAACGAACTGTTTGCCGTCCGAAAATTCGAGGTTGGCGTTACTTTTTGTAACCACCGTTCCCGCATTGATGGCAATGCCAAGGAGAACCGCTACGGAAAGGGTAATGTAAGCAATGAGACGACGCATGTTGGATACCTCCGAAATTATTATCATATTCCTGCCGTATAGTCGGCATTTATGAACCGTTTTAGGATAGGATTCCCAGCCGATTCGGCGCAGATGTTCAAGTGAAAAATGAACTTGCTTTATCACTTTACAACATTTACTTAAGTAAATCAATAAATTATGGGAAATTACTGCTCCGCCCAGAAATTAAAAAATGACGCATAGCGTCATCAGTTAAAATGGGTTAAATGGCACATTGCCCATGGGAGGAATCATCCTTTTAGAGGAGAACCCCTTGGTGATTTTTCTTTAAATGTTTGTAGGCTAAGCGCGTCCAAGGCTTTGACGGCATCTTCAAAGGTGATGACGTCCTTGCCCTCGAAGTTGGCGAAGTCCCGGACCCGGCGAAATAAACGGTTGGCGATACGCGGAGTCCCGCGGCTGCGCTTGGCAATTTCTTTCACGGCTTTTTCGTCAATTTTCGTGGCGAACACTCTGGCGGTCCGGCGAACGATTTCCTCAATCTCGGAAATCTGGTAGAAGTTGATTTTTTCGGTGATGCCGAAACGGGCCCGTAAAGGGGACGACAAATCGCCCGCCCGGGTCGTGGCTCCGACAAGCGTAAAAGGCGGTAACGGGAGCGACAGGTTTTTCGCGCCGCCTTCCTTGTTGACAATGATCGACAAACGGAAATCTTCCATCGCGGAATAGAGCACTTCTTCCACCACTCTGGGCAGCCGGTGGATTTCATCGATAAAAAGGATGTCGCCGGGCTCAAGGGACGACAAAATCGCGGCGAGGTCGCCGGTGCGTTCTACCGAGGGACCGTTAATCACTTTGATGTGTCCGTGCATCTCTTCGGCAATGATGTGGGCAAGCGTCGTTTTTCCAAGTCCCGGAGGACCATAAAGCAACACGTGATCGAGCGTTTCGTCACGATGAAGCGCCGCGCCGATAAAAACGCGGAGGTTATGTTTTAGATCGGTTTGCCCGATATATTCTTTTAAGGTTTTGGGACGGAGGGTAATCTCCCCGGCGTCCTCTTTGCCACGGGTGGCGTCTAATAAGCGGACCATGGGATCACTTCCGTAACTTTGCGAGGGCTAAGCGAAGGATTTCTTCGCTCGTCGCGTTCACGATGTTGATGCCCATCAGGACATGGTCGATTTCGCCGACCCGGAAGCCCAGCGATTTCAGCGCGGAACGCACTTCTTCATACTGTGAAGGATCGCCTTTCGTGCCATCGCTTAACTGACCCTTTAAATCGAGGATGATTTGGGCGGCGGCTTTGGCACCGATGCCCGGCAGTTTTTTCAGGAACGTTATATTGTTGGCGGCAATCGCCTTGACGAGTTCGTCGGAGGTAGTCGCGCTCAGGGCGTTGAGGGCCGTTTTCGGTCCGATGCCTTTGACACTCAAGAGTTGTAGGAAGACATCGCGTTCGGCGGTCGTTCTGAAGCCCACCAGGAAGTGTTCATCCTCACGGACCACGAAATGAAGATAGACCGTCGTGGTTTCGCCTAAAACGAAGGTTTCCGGATGCGAAACAAGGACGATATAACCGATATCATTGACATCGACGACGATCGAGTCTTTTTGGATGATGGCAACTTTCCCTTTGAGATAAGAATACATAGCGTTCCTCCTAGTGGTAAATCATGACGAATAAGATGACGAGGATGAGCATTAAGAAGGCGGTGACAAGCGAGACGACGATGCTGGCATCGACATGTTCTTCCTTCATGATCATCACTCCTTCAAGAATCCTTCTAAAAGTTAGTCGCGTTCGAACTTTTCGGGGCGCGGAAGCGGATCCCGTTTATGGGCGGATATTTTATGCAAGTATTCGATGCGTTCGCTTTTTTTGGCATCGATTTTCTTGCCTAAAAGATACTGGTCGAGTTCTTCGTAAGTAACGCCCATTTCGCCTTCATCGGTTTGGCCGGGGAAAAGGCCCGCCGAGGGCGCACGGTCAATGATGCCGGAGGGGACGCCATAATGTTTGGCAGCCAATCGGACTTC
>JAPLKQ010000175.1 GCA_026387995.1 Bacillota bacterium | reverse complement strand
CCCTTGACGGAGCAAAAAATCGACAAGCTGATGGACAGATAAAATGAAACGTCGCTCCATGGGGGTTCCTCTAGGTACATTATAATGAACGGCATAAAAAAAGACTAGAATAACTAGTCTTTCATGAGTGCTTAGATGATTTTCGTGGGAATCAGGTGGATATCGCCATAGACCAGCATCTTCACGCGCTTGCCTTGATAATAACTGATGACGCCGTAAAGGGCGTTGGCAAGGATCAGGACACTGAAGATATGGAGCACGACGACGAAGAGCGGCCCGAAGAAAAAGAGGATGCCGCTGGCCGCGGATAAGGCCATCCAGCCAATGAAGTTCAATAACCCTTGGTTCGCAAACCAGTTATCGAGCTCATGGTCGCTCTTTTTTTCGCCATGGCACCACGGCAAGAAAAATAAGAGATAGGCCCACGCATGAAGTGGGTCAATCTCTGAAGTCATGGTCGTTTTCTTGCCCGTTTCCACGATTTCGGCGTCGACGACGTTCTTTGGTTCTTGTTCAGTCATAGAGGATCCTCTATCTTTCTATTTTAAGACGCCGCCAAGCAAGCCGGAATTGCCATTCACGAAGGCTTTGTAATCGACACGTTTACGACCTTCTTTTTGAAGTTCCAGGATGGCCATTTGGCCGTCGATGCCTTGGATGAGAAGACCGTCTTTATCGGCCTTCACCACTGTGCCCACCGGAGCGGACACTAGCGTATTGGCGACTCGAGCTTTATATATCTTGATTTTTAAGTCCTGATCGAGTAAATAACCGCCGGGATGATCGGTCAATGCCCGCGTCCAGTTCACAACGGATTGCACCGGAAGCGAGAGATTGAGATGCTCGGCGTCGGGCTTAATGAGGGGGGCAAAAGTCACAAGGCTTTCATCCTGAGATTTGCCCGGAAGTTTGCCGTCAATATAATGGGGCAATTCCGTTAAGATCAATTCTTTGGCCACGACTTTGAACTTTTCGGTTAACGTGGTCATGGTTTCTTCGGGGTCCACCGCGACCTTGCGGGACGCGTACATCAACCCGGCATCCATCTTGTCGATCATCTGCATCAAGGTGATGCCTGTCTCTTTTAAACCATGGATGAGGGCGTACTGCATCGGCGAGGCGCCGCGAAGGGACGGTAAAAGCGAACCATGGAGGTTAATGCATCCATGGGTTGGGATATCGAGCAAGCCTTGGGGAACGATTTGCCCATAGGCTAAAGTGACGATGACGTCGGGCTTTAACGCTTTCGCAAACTCGTAATCAAGGCGAATCTTGAGCGGTTGAAAAACGGGAATATGGTGCTTCAAGGCCACGACTTTGGTCGGGACTGGGACAATCTCTTTTTTTCGTCCGATGGGCTTATCCGGCTGGGCAATCAGACCGACGAAATGATAGCCGTCGTCAATCATCGCCTGGAAAACGTAGGCAGAAATTTCGGGAGTCCCCATAAATACGATGCGAAGCTGCTTTTTGTCCATGATCGGCGGTCTCCTCTTGGGCCCTTATCATATCGATTGCAATTTTAAGCCCAACTGCCTTACTATAATAACGCATTAAGAGCCCTCTATTCAATATCAAAGGCTCGTGCACCCGAAAGCAATTATTACGAGGAAATATATATGTCAAAAGTCAAAAAAGAAGGCTACTTTGCCTCAATCAAAAGGCGCGATCCGGCCGCTCGAAACGCGTTGCAGATTCTTTTGTTTTACCCAGGCATCCACGTGATGTTCTGGTATCGTATTGCTCACTTTTTCTGGAAGATCCATTTCCGTATTATCGCCGACTGCATCAGTTATTGGTCCCGCCACCACACCGGGATTGAAATCCACCCGGCCGCCACCATCGGCAAGCGTCTCTTCATCGACCACGGTATGGCTACGGTCATTGGCGAAACCGCTATTATTGGCGATAACGTCACGATTTACCACGACGTCACTTTAGGCGGGCGCGGTTTTGCGCACGGCAAACGGCACCCCACCGTCGGCAATAACGTCATCATCGGTACCGGGGCCAAAATCCTCGGCAACATTACGATCGGGGACGATGCGAAAATCGGTGCGAACGCCATGGTTTTGCACGATGTCGAACCCAACGCCGTCATCTATGGGATTGTCGGCGAGAAACAATAATTAACAAAGACGCTCATTTTCATGGCCGGACTATTCAAAATGGCGCCAAAATAGTAATATTGATATAGGTTACATCCTTCACGGAGAATGGCAATGATCGATTTCATCAAAGACGCGGAAACATATCTCAAGACGGGCGATTACGCAAGCGCCCGCCGTTGTTATGTTTTGGCGCGGCGCGATGACCCCGATGATTGGCGGTCATGGTTTGGTTTGGCACGTGTCATTACCCATGATTTTACCGTGGTCGGCGATGGCAATTGGAAAAAGTTCGCGGACCGCGCCTATGCCCTCTCGGACGAAGACGGCCGTCGTTATATGAACATGCAAATCCAACATTATTTCAAAGCCATCCAGCAATATATGCATAGCAACGAACCCCTCGGTAAAAACGCCGATTACCGCGTTGCCAGCAAATCTTTATCTGATTATAAACTGGTTCCGCAGGACAAACACTCGAACTGGTCGGAAAGCCGTGACCGCGCTTTTGGCATCATCATGGTTATTTTGGCCGTGACCGTCATCACTTTGCTGCTTTTATTGGCCATTCGCCAAGCTTAGGTCGGTAACAACGGCTTGGACTTTAGAGATAATCCCCTATAATCATTCGACGCCATCGACACTTTTTAGACGAAAGCCATTTAAGAAAAGACTTGCAAAATATCTTGCGTGGCCAATATTAATGTGCTACAATTCAAAAGCGTATTGAAAGAGGAGAATAACATGGCCAATATTAAATCACAAATCAATGAAAACGGAACTTCGCACCGCTAGCAAGAAAGTCCGTTTAGCCGTAGAATCGGGAAAAGCCGAGGAAGCGAAAGTTGCTTTCCAAGCCGCCGTTAGCTTAATCGACCAATCGGTCAGCAAAGGCGTCCAAAACAAGAAAACGGCCGCCCGCCAAAAATCCCATCTTCAACTGTTAGTTAACGGTTTGAAGAAATAGTTGATCGTCGATAAAGTCAAAAAATAAAGTAGGCAAGGTTCAATCCAGCCTACTTTTTTTATATTCTTTCTAAATGAAAAGGCCCGATTGGGCCTTAAGTTGACTCAATATCAATCGCTTGATTAATGGAAAATGGCCAGCAAAACGATAGCGTACAGCGCGCAGACGACGAAAGCCAACGCGATGGCAGATCGGAAGAGCGGCGTGTA
>JAPLKQ010000033.1 GCA_026387995.1 Bacillota bacterium | reverse complement strand
ACATATGATACTTTCATTTTAAGTCTGTTTAAGAAGTACAACAGTCTAAACATATTCCTCAATAGAAACGACGGTACCTATGATCAAAATGGTAGGTTTCAAGATTTAAATGAATCTAAAGTGATTGATGAGGAAATAACCGGTTTGACCGGCGCCTTGAACTGCGAAAGTATACTTCGAAATATCTTCATCATTGAATTTGTATTTTAAAGAAGCTTTGATACCATAAAAAGCACCGAGCGCAGTCATCGGGGAAGGGTTCCCGGATTTGCCTTCGAGGCCAACCACGTAATCGGTTTCCATATGGATATAAGCCATGTCGCTGGTAGAGGTATTGACGTCTTCGGCGGTAATGTAACGGCCACCCAAGGATTGGACATAACGGCCTAACGCACGGAAGAAAGCTTCGGATTTAACTTTGCTGGGATCGCCGATGATGACGGTTTTTCCGCCACCGAGGTTCAACCCGGCCGCTGCGGCTTTGTAGGTCATCCCACGCGCTAAGCGCAGGCAATCCATTAAGGCTTCGTCTTCGGATTCGTAATTCCAGATGCGGGTGCCGCCGAGGGCGGGTCCCAATGTCGTGTTGTGGATGACAGTGATACCTTTTAATCCCGTGGTCTTGTCATAGAAGTGGACGACTTGTTCATAGTTGTGTTTGGTCATGTATTCGAACACTTTGAAATCACTCATTTTTTTCTCCTCTGGTTATGGTGGACCTTGTTTTTATTATACTATGATTTTTGATTGTGTTTCCCCTCATTTTGATAAAAAAACCAAATATAATGTAAGCGCTTCATTTTTATCGTCTAAAAGAATTGAAAAATAGTGAAAAAAATAACCGGTTTTCAAAAACATTAAATTATAAATGTATGAATTTTTGTATTGAAGTGGTATCTTTATGTTGTAGGCAAATGAATTGTGGCCTACTTAAGTAAAGACTTAAAACATTCAGAAAGGTATATGGTTCACAAATGAAAGGCACTGTAAAGAATTTCAACAAAGACAAAGGCTTCGGCTTCGTCACGACTGAAGACGGCAAAGACGTCTTCTTCCATTATTCTGCGATTCAAGATACACCCAAAATCGCCTCTATCGGCGAAAAAGTGGAATTTGACGTCGAAGAATCCCCACGCGGCCCACGCGCTTCAAATCTTCGCAAGATTTAATTAGCAAAACCGCAAACTAAAGTCGCTTCGGCGACTTTTTTATTTGCCCAAAATGAAGTGGCTAAATTTGACGATATCCTCGTTGCGCTGTGCTATAATTCAATCAACATACCGTTCCAAAGAAAGAAGTGACCTTCATGAAATGGGTAACCAGAGAAAAAGTCCACGTCGACCGCGTCGCCTGTCCTTGGCTGATCAAAAACTTTGTCGATAAAGACGCGCAATTCGTTTTTGTCCCGCGAAACACCGATCCCGCGACGATCAAAGACGGAACGCCATTTGACATGAAGGGTGTCGAGCTTGGCCACCATGGGGATGAATGTTCCTTTGACGCCATCATGAAAAAATATAATCTTGGAAAAGACCCGGCCCTTCGTAAAATCCAGGAAATCGTCCGCTTAGCGGATACCGACCGGGAAAACGAAAACCCATTATCCTTCTCGCTTGAAATTCTTGCGACAGGTTACGGGCTCATCACCAAGAACGACCACGAGACGCTGGAAAAAGAATTTTACCTTTATGACGCGCTCTATGCGTATTTTCAAAAACAAGAGAACCCAAAATAAAACATGAAAAAAGGCCTCGCGATGAGGCCTTTTCGCTATTTAATAATCTTCGCGGATTCCGAATTCCGCGTTTTCGACCCAGTCTTCTGGCCGTTTGACGAACGCGACGAACGCTTCGAGAATCTCGTAGTGGTGGGTTTCTTGCCTGATCAAGAACTCAAAGAGTTGTTTTTCTTCATCGCTTTTCGCGTGAGCAAGATATTTCGTGTAGAGCTCAATGCTTTCTTTTTCCTTTTCCGAAGCGATGCGGTAAAAATCAAGCTGGCTGGCTTTTTCCACGCCGTCGACTTTGATGGCGCTGAGTCCGTGGAAGACGTTTTTGGCCTGCGCTAGCGCGTCGGTGTCGGACAATGTTCCTAATTTAGAACCGAATTTCTTTTCGAGGAGTTCGCCATGGTGTTTTTCTTCGTCCGCTAAAAGCAGGCAAACGCTGCGGATGCCTTTGTTTTTTATCAGGGATGCTTGTTCGCGGTAGTAACGTTCTCCATCGTGTTCCATCTGGAGAGCAAATTTCATATCATTCATGGCTATGCTCCGTTTCTGTCGATCGGCATCCTTATTAACGTTGTGTGGTCAGGAAAAGCGGCAAGCCCATCTGTGAAATCTGATCTTGTAATTCTTCGATTTCGTCGATGTGGCGGTCTTCATCATTTAAAATCTTTTCGAGAATCTCGCGGGTCGCGAAATCTTTGACTTCGCCGGCGAGGACAATGGCGGCGTTATAAGAAGCGATGGCGCCTTCTTCAGACTTATGGTCGCTGTCTAGTTGTTTATTGAGGTCGCTCCCGATTTTGATGTCGTGGAGTTTGCTGACCATGGGGAGGCCTTCTAAGAATAAGATGCGGCCAATCAGCTTTTCGGCGTGTTTCATCTCGTCGATGGCGCGCTTTTCAAAGTATTCATGGAGCTTGGTGTAACCCCAGTTGGCGCTCATCTCGGAGTGGACGATGTATTGGTTGGTCGCGCTCAGCTCATCGGACAGTAAGGCATTCAACGTGGCGATTAATGCGGTATTACCTTTCATAAGAACAACTCCTTTCAAGATGTGTTCGTATTTTTAATGATAACTTAATGTCTAGGCGACTATTCAATCCCGACGAGAATGTCGTTTCCTTCGATCTTTACGGGGAAACTCAACAGGTCGCGGGGTTTGACTTTGATAAAGAGCAGCTTGCCTGGCGAAAATAGTTTTCCGGTGGTGACGTCAAAGCTGGAGCCATGACGTGGACAGACGATATGGTGGCCATCGAGTTTGCCTTCGACGAGCGATCCGCCCATGTGCGGGCAGGTGTTCTCGACCGCGTAATAAGTGCCTTCGATATTCGTCAAAAGGATATCTTTTCCTCCGACGGATACTTTCTTTTTACCTCCGCTGGTGAGTTCGGCTTTTTCAGCGATTTTTATGTAATTCATATGACCTCCTTTCTTGTGAGATTGAAAAAACGGAATCATGATTAAGTTCTTTGGTGGCTAACTGTGTTTATTATACCATTATATGTATTTGTCTGCTTTTACACACATTGCATCTTCTATTTGATGATTGCGCGCGGATATGCATAAATAGGAATAGAGAAAACCCGTGTGGCATTATTCGAAAAAATCGTGTTAATCATTCATTTCCTTCCTTTCTAAGGAGAAAAAATATGGAACCGCAAAACCAAGTCAATGACGTCAACAAAACATTTTTCGAGTTGTTCAAGCAAATCGAGGACCACTTAGGCGTTTCCGAAAGTGAATACTTCATGGACAATTTTCGGCAAAGCGCCGTCAAAGACAAACGCTTACGAAAATTCGAACGGACGATCGATGTCCTAAGGAAACTCCGTAATCTTGAGGCGCATGAGGCGAATACGTCGGGTTACTACGAGGTCGCCGCCGCGTCCATTGACACGCTTAGACTTATTCTTTCCTATATTGCAAGTCCCCAAAGGGCCTACGACGTCTGCGTCAAGGAAGGCAGTATTTACAAAGTCGACATCAAAGCCAACATTCACGAGACCATCGCGGTGATGGCCGAAAAGAATTTTTCTTATGTTCCCGTGTATTCCGGAAAAGAGCTCATCGGGGTTTTCTCCGGCGACGTCCTGTTAACCATTTTTTCATTCAACCGCGAAGCGGATTTCAATAGCAACACGACTTTTGAGTTCTTAAAGCCGTTTTTAGCCCTTGATAAGCACTTAAACGAAGCTTTTGAATTCGTCAAAAGGGACGTCTTGCTCTCGGATATCGAGCGGGATTTTATCGCCAGTTTTGAAAAACCGCAAAATTTGGTCGTTGCCTTTATCACGGAAAACGGCCTTCCCAACGAAACCATCATCGGCATGATTACCCAATGGGATTTAATCGTAAACGAAGAAAAATAAAGCTTATTCCGGCGTTATGAATGTCGGCCTTCTAAGAAAACATTGGGCATAAAATCCTTGTTAAAAGCGGAGGCGAAGACGGTCATCGCGCATTTTTGCTTGCGGATTCCGTCCCATTGGATGTGCTCATGGATTTGGGAATCGCCCAGTGCCTGCTCGAGTTCGGCCCAAAGTTTGATATCATGGAAACTGAACTGGACGGAAAAGATTTTAATGATTAGGACGTTTCCTTCGTCGCTCGGCTGGTAATCTAGCGTGATTCCCGGAGAGTGTATGGCTAAAATCCCACGGATGATTTCCCGGAGATGATCTTTAAATTGATAACTGATGCTCTTTTTGACTTCCTTGACATAGGTGTTCAATAAATTGACGCTGGCGCACCCAAGATAGATGGACGGTACATCCTCGTAGCGGAGCTTTTCGAGATATTCAAAAGCTTTTTTCATCGAAAGGTAATCCACGATTTCTTTATCTCTCGTCTGCGTTTCTTTAAATTTAATGTTTTCCGTGGCCAAATATTCTTCAAAATTCATGATGGGCCTCCTATGACGTCTCACCATCATAGTATGCTTTTTACGATTAAAAAGTGCATCGACGCCGTAAGAGTAGAAACACACATGCTATAATCACAACTGTAAAAACGCACCACACAATGGTGCTCAAAGCGAGGTCTCTATGGAAAACAGCTCTTGGAATCTTGAAAACATTAAATCATTGAAAGACAAAGTTATCATCGTCACCGGGGGAAACACCGGACTCGGATTTGAGGCGGCCAAAGTTTTTGCCAAAAAACACGCCACGGTCATTCTGGCCTGCCGTTCACTGGAACGCGCCACGGAAGCCAAAAACAAAATACTGGCGGAAACCAAAGATGCCACCGTCGATATCATGAAACTGGATTTGGGCAGTTTGGCGTCCATCCACGCCTTCGTTCAAGCCTTTAAAGCCAAGTATTCACGCTTGGACATCTTGCTGAACAATGCGGGCATCATGACGGTCCCTTACGGAAAGACCGAAGATGGATTCGAGAAACAGAATGGCGTCAACCATTTAGGGCATTTTGCCTTGACGGCTCAACTCTTCGACCTCATTGCACAGACACCCCATTCCCGAATCGTCACCGTGAGCAGCATGGCCCACAAAATGGGAAAAATGGATTTTGACGACTACCTCTTCGAACATAGTAAATATTCAAAGATCGGCGCCTATGGGAGAAGCAAACTTTCTAACCTTCTATTCACGTATGAACTGGCCCGAAGGGTAGAGGCCAAACATCTTGATGTACGCGTAATGGCGGCCCATCCTGGGGTTGCCAATACCGAGCTTGGCCGTTATATGACGAAGAATATTCTGGTTCGTCCCCTCTTCTGGATGTTCTCCAAAGTCGCTTCGACTCCTTATGAAGGCGCCTTACCGGAAATCCGGGCTTGCCTAGATGAAACGGCGCTCAATGGACAATACTATGGGCCGAGTAAGGATAAGAAAACGAAAAAACAACCGGTGGTGGTCGAATCTAGCGAAGAATCCCACTCTGAAGCTGACGCCAAAAAGTTATGGACGTTGTCTGAACAACTGACTAAAGTCCCCTTTATAGTTTAATACCAAACCTTCTTTCTACTGATTAGTAAAAAAGGGCCTCATCGTGGGGCCTTTTGCATTTTCACGATCGAGCAGCGCGCCTTTTGAAAAGTGAAAGCATGATAGAATAAGATAGAAAGAGACAATAAATGTAAAAGAAAAGGATAACCATCATGAAAACGATACAACTCAATCCTGAGGATTTGAAAGAAATAAAAGCAGCCAAACAACTGATGAAAAAGGTTAGGGCCTTTTCCGCATATTCGGAAGCGGGCCACATCGATCTTGAGGTTTACCCTGGGACCCTGAGCCGAGTCCGAATCCAAGACGCCATCGAACATATGCTGACAGAAACCAAATATCTGCCGATGACCCAGGCGATCACCGTCCGAGTCGCTTTCCCGGACGGTTCCCCCGACCCCAATCCGGCATCTATCAAAAAAGCCGTCAATGGCGAAATCGTCAAAATGATCTATTTCGAAGAATTGGAAATCAAACGTCTGAATATTTATTGCCTTATTTTGCTTGGCGGCGGTATCTTCGCTTTGCTGTTATCGGGCTTTTTCCGGAGTATTTCTTATGTGACCTATTTCTTTCAAGAAATTTCACTATTAGTCAGCTGGGGCTTTGTTTGGTCATCGGTTGAGACGTTTTTTTTGAACCGCCGAAATGTCGTTTTGGAGCGGCAAAAACTTTACCGGCTGTACATCGCGGAATACGAATCCGCTCCCGATCCTCTTCTTAAGCCCAAATCTCAATAAATAGCTAGTCTCTGACCATCCTCGGTTCCCTCATAGAAAAAAGGCCTCAAATCGAGGCCTTTACTATTCTAATGGTCGGAACGGTGGGGCTTTGACCATCGAGTGCTTAATTATACTGTTATAATTAGTTTCGCCATCCAAAAATACTTCGAAAACGTATGAATAACATAGTTATTCATTTACTGTATCAATAATGTATCAGTCTGGCTGCAAAACCTTCTACTACCTTGACAACTATGTTAAACAACATTAAAATAAAAAATATCTATTTATTTTTGATCAAAGATAAAGCATAAAGGAAAAACAAAATGAAAAAAATGATGGCAATTTTAGGAGTGCTTTTGGTCGGCCTAGGTACTCTGGGAACATTAAACACAAACGCGGATAACGGGCATATCGTTCACGCGCAAGTCTCGAATTTGCCAATAGGCGACTTTATAGTTACAAAGCCTGTAAATAAAGCTACAACGATTTATATATCTAAAGAAATGGTTCCATTTGTTGAAGCCACTGGTGCAGTTGTTCATACGATAACATATACTACTGGCTGGTGGCCCTTTATTACTACGCATCATCTTTATTATTATCAAGCGAATGAGTTTGTTAATGAAGTTGTTGAAGTTCGAAGCCTGAGTACTAAGGTAGATTCCTTGATTTTTATGATTAGGCAACTTGAAAGTTATGCAGCGTCCTATATTTCTATAAATAATATAACTTCCAGCGATGTAGATAATCTAGTGTTGGGTTATATAAGAAATCTTGATCTTGGTTATCGAGATTCAGGTACAATTTTCGAGAGTTTAATCGGAACTGCTTTTAGCCTCATTTGTGGGCAATTTGACTTAGGATTTGTCGATTTTGTTAATGCAAAAGAGAGCATAAAATATACATGTATTAATAATTCATTAGTTGATATGAAATCGTATTTTGCATCTTTTGTTTCAATTACCGCAAATATTAATCCAAGATATGGCACGGTTTTGGAAAGATTTAAGATGAGGAATATGTTGGAAGATCCTGTGAATAATGCTTATGGAATTGACTTGATCCACATGTTTTGTTCACTTGATGGACTCGAGCAATATCCAGGGGGTAATTTAAGCATTGGTTATCAACTGCAAAATCTTATAGCTTTCATAGGGGATTTGCATAGTGCGTGCTATGATTTTGGACTTACGGGTGGCTTAGTTACTAATTTTGAAAACCAAGTTTTGGATTCCAACACTGACTTTTCAAGAGCAGATTTTTATGCTGACATTGATGCCTATAATATTGGGAGAGGCTATTTAACGACATACGATGCTAATAGTAATAGATGCAATTTAGTTAGTGGTGCCCTAGCCGCTTACTATGAAAGTTGTGTTGACAGTGAACCATTTAGGTACAGGAGTTTTATAAAGAATGTGGCTTATCAATATGTTGCGGATCCAATCGATACAGGAGCAGGAGCATTTGTTGCAACGGATCTAAATACTACCGGAATTAATGCATTTAGATTTACAACGGCCAATGCTTGTTTATTATCACCGACCAATCTGGCAGACGCTTCTCTTGACCTTCCTTCAATCGACCCGAGAGATTATTTTCTATGCCATCCGTATTCTTTAGAAGGTGAATATCATATGCCATCATATGCAGTTAGAAAAAACATGGTGAAAGGTTTTATTAATTTTGTTACAAGCGAAGCCGGATATGGAAATATATATTAAAATGATTTTGGAGGAAGATTATGAAATCGAAAAACCTTAATCTACTCATCGCGATAAGTATCTTGGTTTTAACCGGTTGTTCAAGCGCAAAGGATTCTTTGAAAACCATTGTTGAAAATACAACGCCGATTTCGCTCAATGTTCATGAAAAAGAGAATAGCGAAATTCTGATCGACATTTCTGAAACCCACCAATATTCGCTTAAAACAATCGATAGTGTGACTGAACTGAAGGTCTATGCAAGTGAAGTCTTGTTATTTTTTAAGGAATATCCTGGGGTCATTAACCAAGTGGACAATGCACAAAGCGTTTTTGAACTTGACGGGTACTTTTATTTTGTCGTGAATTTTAATTCTGAAAGTTCTTATTTGTGCAATTTGTATAGAGTCTCTCTTTTAGGTAATCAAGAAACCGTTTTAAGTGAGCATTTTGACTATGGAATGAATACAAACTTTTATTTGGATGCATACGACTCTTCGTTTTATCTGACATTTCAAGAGAGTAGCGAATCGCAGTATTCTTTATCAAAATATCTATACGACAGTGGTGGCGTCTCCGATACACCGGCATCCACAGAATATTTTGATAATCTTTATTTGGGGATTCGCAACATCATTCATAAAGTTAATGGTGACATCTATCTTTGCACTAATAATGAATACGTCTACAAGAACGGTGAGTCTCAAGATCTATTTAGTTCGAGTCAAATTTTCCACTTGATAATTCCTATTATTTAGAACGTCGGAATGTTGATACAAGGCTGACAGAAACATTCAAGGCGATTGAAAAGTTCGGCTCTTCTTTACTCTATGCCGCATATCGTTTCCAAGAAATTGGCATATTCATTTTGAGAACTCCGGAATTAACCACTTCGATAAAAAAATCTATTTTCAGCGTATTCGTATACAATGATGAGAATGGCACTCTCAGTGCATTTTTTACAATAGATGAACGTGTAGCAAATGTCTGCTTTTATGGTTCAAAACTCTATTATGAAGCTGAAAAAACCGTTGGGGACAAAATCTTGTCTTATATAGATTTCGCAAATTTGTAACTGGGCTTCTCCAATCCCGATGGAACGTAGGTTTGATTTTTAGCAAAGAACCGATTGCTTTTTGGTTACACAATTATTCCCCCCCGTTCGTTTGCCTTGTTTTTTATAGCAAAATAGTCAGCACGCAAACGATCAATCAATTAATGGGGCATAAAACAAAAAGTGTCACGGAAGGTGTGTACCTCCATGCCACTCAAAACGAGAAAGATGACGCCATGATTAAATTGAATGATATTGTCGTCAGATATTTAAGTAAGTTTGATGTAACCAAGAACTAGTGGTTACATTACTTACGTAGTAAGTAATGGTCGGAACGGTGGGGCTTTGACCGTCGCTCGCGTAATTATTATATAATTAATAGCCATTCCGAAAAAGACTTGACAGTGGGATGAAGAAAAAACATAATTTTATGTTTTTTATTCTTCATTATTTGTATCAATATTGTATCGTTAATTTATTTTCAAATTTAATGATTGCTCTTTAACGTATGAGGTGAAACTTTCACATGATGGACTATTTGATACATTGGAAGAAAGATAATAAAACCAAGGTCTAGCATTTTAGTTATTATCATAAAGGGGCCAATCAGATTGTTACTCCTTATCCCTCCAGACAGCAAACCACTGTCAAATTCGATTGCCGAAAAAAGGTAGATGGTGCTGTCAAAATTAATTGGCGTTGAAGGAGCGTCAAAAAACGGTTGTAAAGTATGCAAGGAATAGATAGAAAGGCAAAGAATGACAAACCCGAAAACGCTGATAGAAAATCCGACATAGAAGAACTTTGATTTCCTCATTGCTATGACTAGGCACAAAAGGAATAAAACTAAAATACAATACACATATTGGGAAAGCGTGAAAGGAAATAGAAATAGTTGAATGACAATCATTAGCGAAAAGAAGATCATGATTCCTAAAACAAGTTGCGGTAGGGCATAGAGTATTTTTTTGGACATAAAGCAACTCCTTTCGAAATTGTTTTCTTTTATTAATTTCAATATACTCGATTGATTCCGAGTTGTCAAAAATATCTGCCTTCGCTGTTTTCATATGGATTATCGAGTTTCGGCTGTTTGTAAAATTTTGAATGACCTTAAGCAAACTTTCTTCCAACGTGTGGAATCGACTTAAGTTCTATTAAATAAAGTGCCAGTAGTGTGCGCCAATAACACCGTAAGCATCGCTGAATCGGAAATCAAATGTATCATCTCGATTGATGGCGGTCCGTTCACTGTATTCATCAGTGCCAGTTTTATATCTTTGCTCAATGTTAACGTAACTTGTTAGTGCATCGATAGTGATGCTTGAAATGTCGGCAGCGGTTGAAACCGTAACTGTACCAATGAGAGCGTCGGAAGAGTCATATTCATAAATAATCGCTGATTCGAGCGAGTCCATGTACTCTATGTTGATCAAATAGGTTACGTCGTAACTCATTGGGTAATAATCGCCTTCTTGAGGCTCAAGGAATTTTCGTTTGCCAGTTAATGTTATCGGATTTGAGGGGCGGCCATAACTTCCGTCAACCCATAATTTATCAGCCGCCGTGTCCCAATATTCGTAGCCTTCGGAAGTGATTTTGTAAAGATAAGCGTTGGCATTCAGTTTATTTAGGTCGATATATAGCATAACTTCGACAGAAGAAAAGCCTGTATGAGT